>JAJFHY010000079.1 GCA_021775375.1 Amylibacter sp.
TTAGCCCGTAAAGGCCCCGATAATGACCAAAACCCCTTTGATTGTAGACAGCCATTGTCACCTGGATTTCCCGGATTTCGAAGGTGAAATTCCGGAAATTGTTCAACGCGCAAAAGATGCGGGCGTGGCCCGTATGGTTACTATCTGTACCAAATTGAAAAACGAACCTGTCGTGCGTGCAATTGCACAAGCACATCCTGAAATTTTCTATGCCGCAGGCACACACCCGATGAGTGTAGCCTCTGAGCCAATGGCCACTTGTGATCAATTGATAGCAATTGCCAAACATCCCAAAATGGTAGGCATTGGCGAAACCGGATTGGACTATCACTACACTGCGGAAAGTGCTGATATTCAACAACAATCATTACGGACACATATTACAGCCGCACGTGAAACCTGCCTTCCCTTGATCATTCATGCCCGTGCTGCGGACGATGATATGGCGCGCATTTTAACCGAGGAATATAAGGCTGGTGAATATACATGTGTTATGCATTGTTTTTCATCCTCGGCAGAACTGGGCAAAGCTGCATTGGATCTAGGTTTTTATTTATCAATGTCCGGTATTGCAACTTTCAAAAAATCTCAGGAACTACGTGATATTTTTGCAGTAGCGCCTATTGACAGGGTACTGGTTGAAACCGACAGCCCATATCTTGCCCCTACTCCGTATCGCGGAAAACGCAATGAGCCTGCCTATACCGCGCATACTGCGCAAACAGGTGCGGATATATATGGCATCTCTTATGAAGATTTCGCGGCACAAACCACGGCAAATTTTGATCGGCTGTTTTCCAAGGCCGCCGCATGGAGTGACCAATGACAGGCGAGCTGAAATTCACCATCCTTGGCTGTGGCTCTTCAGGCGGCGTGCCGCGTTTGGGCGGTAATTGGGGTGAATGCGACCCAACTAATCCCAAGAACAACCGCCGCAGGTGCTCGATGATGGTCCAACGGATTACGGATGAATGCACAACCAATGTGCTGATTGACACATCACCCGACATGCGCAACCAACTATTGGATGCAAAAATTGACCGACTTGACGCTGTCATTTACACACACGGCCATGCAGATCACACCAATGGTTTGGATGATTTGCGCCAGTATGTATTGATGCAACGGGCCCAAATACCCGTTTATGCTGATATATTGACCCGGGATTCACTGCTTGATCGCTTTAACTATGCGTTTGAGCAACCCAAAGGCAGCATGTACCCTGCGATATTGAACCTGAATGAATTACAGGACGTCACACGGATTGATGGCCCGGGCGGCGTGATCGAATTTATGGCTTTGGATGTAGATCACGGCAGCATGCCTGCCAAAGGTTTTCGCATTGAAGATCTGGCCTACATTCCCGATGTTATCACCATACCGGATCAGACATGGGCTAAATTAGCCGGTTTGGAGTATTGGATTATAGATGCATTAAGGCGCACACCCCACGCAACACACACGCATTTGTCCAATACGATCAAATGGATTGAAGCATTAAAGCCTAAACATGCAGTAATAACCAATATGCATGTAGATCTGGACTATGAGGATGTGATGGCAGAAACCTCGGATAATACAGTACCTGCATATGACGGCATGACAATAAGTTTCCCGCTCTGATGATAGAAAACCTACAAATAATAATCCCGGTTTTTATACTTGTTGGTGCTGGTTATATTGCCGTGAAATGGAGGCTTTTTACGCCTGAACAGGCAGATGCCGTTATGAAATTTACCCAAACATTTGCGATACCGGCTTTGTTGTTTTCCGCTGTTGCAAATCTGGATCTTTCTGCTGTGTTTCAGCCAAAGCTTTTAATCAGTTATTACGCAGGCAATACATTTGTTTTCTTTACTGGAGCCCTGATTGCGCGCAAATTTTTCAAGCGGCCACCCGGTGCTGCTGTTGCAGTCGGCTTTTCCGGAATGTTCGCAAATTCGGTGTTGATCGGCATCCCGATTATAGAACGTGCTTACGGTACAGCGGCTTTGCAGCCGGTTTACGCGATAATTGCAATGCATGCGCCTTATTGTTACATCGTGGGTATCACTACGATGGAAGTTGTACGTGCTGACGGTCAACCTATGACGCAAACCGTCAAAAAAATTATAAAAGAGATATTTTCCAACAGCCTTGCCATAGGGATAATGCTGGGCTTTGCCGTTAACCTATTGGGCATCACCCTGCCACGGTTTGTCTGGTCACCTATACAGATGATGGTGAGTGCGGCAATACCCGCCGCTTTATTTGCATTGGGTGGCATTATGGTGCGCTATAAACTTACCGACCGTATGGGCGAAACCGGTGTTGTCGTGATCTTAAAACTGTTTGTACACCCGGGTATTGCCTATTCTCTGGCAACATCTGTATTTGACTTGTCGATTGAGTTTACCCGTGCTGCGGTAATGACAGGCGCCATGGCCCCCGGCATCAATGTCTATGTATTTGCAAGCATGTATGATCGTGCCAAAGGTACGGCAGCAAACGCAGTGCTTTTAGGCACCGCGTTTTCAATCATATCGATTAGTTTCTGGCTATTCTTGCTTGGAACCTAAGCTTCAACTTTGATCAGCACAACATCTTGTGCAAGTAAATCCTGGGCACCTTCAACGCATGCAACCAGTTTTCCATTCAAAGAAATCTCTCCGGATTTATTATCCTGTGATGGCTTTACGCTAACAACAGGTGCAACACTTTCACCGGTTTCGGGGTCTGCGATAACCATATATTCAAGTTCAACGAAATAGTTCTGTGTATCGAACCCAAGCAACAATGGAGGCATATTAGGTTTTTCAGCTTCCAGATCTTCGTCATCTTGAATGTCAGGGCCATCTTCAGCCTGAATTTCCCATTCAGCTAATAAATCATCCTGAACACGTTCACTTTTGAACATGGGTTGATCAGCAATATCTTCATCAAAGAAGACTTCATCTGCGTATGTGTCAAGTTCTACAGTTTCATCATTAACTGCGGCTTCTGTTACTTTCATTGCATTGAGGTTCACAGATTTACGTGATTTTGGCCGTGTGAATACGGTTAGTGGTTCAGGTACTTCATCACAAACATCATCGTGCTTGTTTAGAACTGCAGACTTTGCTGCGTTCAATACACCTGCTAAATTACTGAATTTTTCGGTTGCGCCACCAAATTTTGAAATGCTGTCTAGCATGTCACATACTCCTAATACTAATTACACGCCGACATACAATCGTCGACGATTTAAGTATTAGACTCCAATTGCGGCATTTTTTTGATGCAATTGAATAAAATTTAAATTAATTTTAGCTCGGGCTAAGGCCACGCATCCGTTCAGACCGACGACGCAGTATTTCTACAGTCGCAAGCAGAAGTATCGAGATAAAGACCAGTACCGTAGCAACTGCCAGAATTGTCGGGCTAATTTGCTCGCGGATACCGCTGAACATTTGACGCGGAATGGTGCGTTGTTTCACATCTGCCAACTGCAGAACCACCACCACCTCGTCAAAACTGGTTATAAAGGCAAATAATGCGCCTGAAATCACACCCGGTAGAATCAGCGGCATTTGGATCTTAAAGAATGTTGTGATCGGGTTTGCGCCCATATTGGCCGCAGCACGTGCCAAGCTTTGATCAAAGCCCACAAGGGTCGCGGTGACAGTGATGATCACGTAAGGCGTACCTAGTACCGCGTGAGCGATGATGATGCCCGTATAAGTTTTTGCCAGTCCCAAGTCCGAGAAGAAGAAGAACATACCGGACGCGATAATCACCAAAGGTGCAATCATAGGCGAGATAAGCAAGGCCATGATCGGGCCCTTAAACGGCATTTCGGGCCGTGAAAGGCCAATGGCAGCCAACGTGCCGATAGCCGTTGCAAGGGCAGTTGCGCAGATCCCGATAAAGAAACTGTTGCGCACAGAACGGACCCATTGTGCATTATTCCACATATCAGACCACCAACCGGCAACTGCATCTGGTGCAACCATACCGTTGTGTAACATATCCGCGTACCAGCGTAGTGAGTAAGCTTCGGGATCAAAGGACAACATGCCGGCTGTGAAGCTGAAATAAGGTTCCTGATTGAAGCTCAGTGGCATCACAACCAAAATTGGCGTGATCAGAAACACAAAGATCATGCCGCAAATTACCCGGAAAGTATAAAACCACAGCACTTGTTTCGATGTAACATAAGGTGGTTGGTTCAAGCGGTAGTCACCCGAGGACAGCCATATGGCTTGGCGCCCGATAATCCAGCCGATGATACCAATCAAGACGCCATAAGACAAAGCGAAGAAGCTTAGACCCAATAGAAAGAAAGCGACCGCACCTGCCAAACCAGATAACATCCGCGTTTTCAGAACCGTAATCGACACAAATGCAAGCCCCGCAAATAAAGCGGCACCTATAACCATATATTGCGGCATCAAACTGAACTGACCCTGTGCGGTTAGAAAGCCAGCAAGGGCACCAAAGCCACCTGTCCAGGCCAGATTGAACCACATAGGTGGGCGCGGCGGGATGTATTTATAGGACTTAGGCTTGCTCATATCATTAACCCAACTTCATATTGTCGATGCCCACGACTTTGTCGTAGAGATAATAAAGGAATAGAACGATCGTCAGCAGCACCCCGCCCATGGCAGCGGCCAGTGACCAGTTCAGCGATTTACGCATGTGGAAGTCGATAAAGTTCGAAATCATCGTACCGTCTTCACCACCGACCAAGGCAGGTGTGATATAAAAACTGATGGCAAGAATGAACACCAGAATGCCGCCCGCGCCAATGCCCGGAATACTTTGCGGGAAATACACCCGCCAAAATGCTGTCCAGTCGCTTGCACCCATTGATTTAGCTGCGCGTACGTAGGTTGGCGGAATTGTTTTCATAACCGAGTAAAGCGGTAGGATCATAAACGGCAGCAGGATATGCGTCATCGCAATCAACGTGCCCGTTTTATTATAGATCAAAGAGAAACGATCATCGTCGGTTGCCAGCCCAAAGACCACGAATAAATCATTCAGCACACCTTGGCTTTGCAACATGGCAATCCATGCGGTTGTACGTACAAGCAGAGATGTCCAAAACGGCAGCAAGACCAAGATCAACAATAGATTGGATGTACGCGCAGGCAAAGTGGACAGCAAAAAAGCTACAGGATAGCCCAGCAGTAAGCCCATAATGGTCACTATAACTGAGATTTCCAACGTGCGTACAAACAGTTGTAAATGGATACGGCGTTCCTTGGATTTACGTTCAAAAGACCCGTCTGCATTGTATTTAAGATCAACGGCAGAGGCCAAATAGGCAGGTGTCCAGGATTTGGATGCAATCGTCAACGCTTTCCAAACTTCGATATCACCCCATTTTTTACTGACACCTATCAAGGCTTCCTTGTATGGTGCTTCCAGTTTTTTGGCTTTGCGGGCCGATTTCGTGAACAAAGAACGTGTTCCTGAAAGTTCCCGGTTCACGCGGCTGGCAACTTTGCCGATAGTTTTTGTTTCCTTGGCCAATACCAAGTCAGCGGTAAGCGCTGCATACATCGCTTCGGTAGGGTCGCTTGTTGTGTCCCACTTTGCCAATTCAATGGTAACAGAAGGCATATTTGCCGCAAAAGTGTCATTATGGATGCCGCGCATCAGGAAAATAATAATTGGTACCAAAAAGCAGAAAAATATGAGCAACAGTAATGGTGTTACCAATCCCAATGCCCGCATTTTGCTACGAAACAATGCCTGACCTAATCGCTTTTTCAGCGGGGTGCCATCTGCGGCAAGCGTTAAGCCATTGGTGTCAGTTGTAGCGTCGGTCATACTATTACTTTCTTAATATTTTCCAAATCCGCGTCAGATCGTTTGACACAAGGAACCCGAAGGCCCCTTGCGCCGGTTCGTTATATTATTGTGCCAACCAAGCGTTGAAACGCTCGTTCAGCTCGTCTTGATTATCTGCCCAGAATTCAAAGTCATTCTGGATAGCTGTTTTGAAGTTTTCAGGTGCTGTTGGCATCTGTGGACCCATTGCAAGGTCTGGTTTGGTTGCATAGCTACCAACCAATGGCGCAGATGATCTACGTGCAGGACCGTATGAGATATAGGATGCTTGTGCTGCCAATTGCTCTGTAGCAGTTGAAAACGCAATGAAATCCATTGCTGCATCTTTGTTTGGCGCACCTTTTGGCATTACCCAAAGGTCAAGGTCAAAGATTTGCGCATCCCAAACGATACCGAATGGTTTATCTTCAGCGGCTACAGCGTTGAAAATACGGCCATTATAGGCAGTCGTCATTGCAACTTCGCCATCAGCCAAAAGCTGTGGAGGTTGTGCACCGGCTTCCCACCATACAGTGTCAGCTTTGATTGTATCCAATTTCGCAAATGCGCGATCAACACCTTCTGGTGTGTCCAGAACATCATAGACGTCCGCTGCAGCTACGCCGTCAGCTGCCAATGCCATTTCCAAATTGGCTTTAGGACCTTTACGAAGGCCACGCTTGCCCGGGAATTTAGCTGTATCGAAGAAATCGCCGATAGTTGTTGGACCATTTGGCATTTTAGAAGTGTCATAAGCAACGATTGTTGACCACACGATAGTTGGAATAGCACATTCAGTAATAGAGCCAGGAATGAAATCTTCCATTGCTTTTGTACCGTCTGGTGCGTCTGGTAGGATTGACGGATCAATTGTCTCCAATAAACCTTCGTCACAACCGCGAATAGCGTCTGACAATTCAACGTCAACAAGATCCCAGGTCACGTTGCCCGCTTCAACTTGTGATTTAATTTCGGCTAGACCGCCAGAGTAGTCTTCGGAAAGGACTGTATTGCCAGTTTTTGCGTTCCATGGCTTATGGTAAGCCTCGACCTGTGATTTGGTGTATGCACCGCCCCATGACACAACTGTAATTTCAGTGGCCATAGCAGTTGACGCGAATATCGCACCAGCGGCTGCACCTAATAGTAGTGATTTTTTCATAGTAGTCTCCATGTTATATTTCCCGTTCTCCCTTATTCGTTTAGACTCGGGTTAAACCAAACGAACATGCGGGCGTTTATGCATCTAACGCCCGACAATCCTCTTTTGCCCATGAAACGCGTGTTGTTTCACCGGCTACTAAATGCGTATGACCAGCAGCATTCGGAACCTTGACGATAAAATCGTCATTCCCATGCACATTCATACGACAGCGAATATGATCACCAAGATAAATCAATTCTTTTACTTGTGCGTCTACAGTGATCTTTGACTTTTGACCGCCGACAGTCACGCGTTCGGGACGAATTGACAGCGTTGTTTTACTACCTACATCACCGCAATTAACAGCCAAGGCTTCAGTTATTGTACCATCATCAAGCTTAACAGTTGCAGTTTTTCCCTTAACCGACTGTACAACACCCGTTAACGTGTTGTTCTCGCCAATAAATTGCGCCACGAAAGCATTTTCCGGCTTTTCGTAGAGCACCGATGGTGTAGAGAGTTGCTGAATAACACCGTCATCAAATACCGCAACGCGGTCAGACATTGTCAGGGCTTCTGATTGGTCATGCGTCACATAGACAACCGTGATGCCCAGATTTTCGTGGATATGCTTGATCTCATACTGCATATGTTCGCGTAATTGCTTATCCAATGCGCCCAAAGGCTCATCCATCAGCACCAGTTCCGCATCGAACACAAGAGCGCGCGCCAATGCTATCCGTTGTTGCTGGCCACCTGACAATTGTGCTGGACGTCTATCTGCAAATGCTCCCATCTGCACCATGTCCAGTGCGTGTTTTACTTTTGCTTCACGCTCGGATTTGCCCATTTTGCGCACTTCCAGAGGAAAAGACAGATTTTCACCAACTGTCATATGCGGGAACAATGCGTAATTTTGGAACACCATACCGATACCGCGCTTGTGCGGAGGGATGTTATTAATCGGTCTGCCGCCAAGTAGAATGTCACCATGTGTGGCGGTTTCAAAACCTGCCAGCATCATCAGACAAGTCGACTTGCCAGAGCCTGATGGCCCGAGCATGGTGACGAACTCGCCTTTTTCAATTCTTAGATTGAGGTCTTTTACAACTAAAATTTCGCCATCATAGCTTTTTTGTACGCGATCGAAAACGACGGAACCGTCGCCAGAAACAGTGGCAGCCAAAAATCTTCTCCCTGAAATCACGGGGTTGATTTTTACAACCCTCTTATTTTCGTGATCAAGATAAGCTTAAAAAAAAATATAATGCAAGGATTTAAGTTAATAAAAATTTGAAGGCGCAAATTGTAATGCAAATGAAGTCTGTTTATCACGTTTATTCTTTGGCTTAAGTTTAGGCTTTTTAAGCTTAGAATAATGATATTTAATAATAAATCTTACGATTAATTCCACATTTCGGTCTCAATTAAATCGCAATCTTTAGCTATTTGTTTCTTGTAATTTTGTATGTGTAATCGGCGCTGTGTAGGCGCCAGTGTAATGAGTATAGAGCTGAAATGGCTATTCACAATCTTGTCTTCTATAATATTGACCCGCTTGGTGTCTTCAATACAGCTATATCAGGCACGGCAACATACGCCGGGCCCGCAACCGCTGGTGGTGCGGCGACGATTAACGACAGTGATGGTGTATTGGAGGATTTCGCGTCTGAAACTGCGACTGCGGATGTATCAGTTGCAGGGTCAACATCAACAGGTGCAAATGTTTACGCCGAGGAAATTTGGTCCGTACGCGATACAATCACCGGCGAAGAGTTTCAAATTGCGACGCTCAGAGTAGATAGCGGCGGTGCAACCGGATATTACACATTATCAGAGCAGCCATTAATTGTTGGTCGTTCCTATGAAACGGTATCCTATGATACCGTTCCCGATCAGGCCGCAGGAGATGCGGTTTTCAGCTACAGCGATTATGCGGGGCCACTTGACGGTGTCGTTGAAGGTACATCTGGCGATGACATAATCAATACTGGCTATACGGGCGACACCGAAGGCGATCGGATCGACAATCTGGACAATATCGCCGCTGAGCAGGCAAGCTCGGTACATTCATGGGCAAATCAGGGGATTGCCGATGAAACCGATATTGCCGGCGGTATATCCGGTACCACGGACGGCATTCAGGTTGATGTATCTGTTGTTCAAGAGGCCAACTTCACTGCGGCCGAGATGGAAACAACCGACAATCTATATAATTATAACGGCGCAAGTGACACATCTTCTTTGATGCTGTTTGGCGGCAGCGCTGGCACCAGCCAAGATGCCTCGACCGTCACATTCGATTTTTCTGCTACTGACATCACATTGCAAAATGAAGTCATCGATGTTCAATTCGGTATCTTTGATCTTGATGAATTTGCCGGCCAGTTTCTGGATCAGGTCACAATCACCGCTTTTGATGCAAACGGAAATCCGGTGCCTGTTACCCTGACACCGGGTAACGCATCGACAATATCAGTTGTCGGCGACACTGCCACAGCAATCAGTGGCAGCGGTGGCGGAGGGGCAACAACCAGCCAAACCGGATTTCTTGAAGTGACTATTCAAGGCCCTGTTGCGCAGATCGTTATTGATTATAACAACGTTGACCCCGCATTTGGCAATCACGCAATCCGTGTCGGTGATCTGACATTCAATGCTGTTACCATTGGTGACAACGAAGATATCGTCAATGCAGGCGACGGGAATGACTATATAGATGCAGGCATCGCCAGTGACACCATGTCCGGTGAAGCAGGCAACGACACGATTATCGCAGGTGTGGGTGATGATACGCTTTATGGCGGTGCCGATGCTGACAGATTTCAACTGGATGACGGCTTTGGCAATGATAGCATTGCAGGTGGTGAAGCCAGTAATGATCAAGACGTAATAGATGCCGCAAACCTAACAAGCGGCGTCGCGGTCACATTAACCGGTGATGAGGCCGGTACAATCACCGACGGCATCAGCACCGGCACATTCTCAGAAATCGAAAACTTTGTACTGGCGGATAATGACGACACATTCGACGGTTCTGCGGCTTTTACGCAAGGCGTCACGGTTGATGCCGGTATTGGTAATGACAGTATCTTGGGCACAGGCGCGAGTGATACGATAATTGGTGGCGCAGGTGATGACACATTAGATGGTGGTGCGGGTTCAGATGCACTTTATGGTGGCTTAGGTGCAGATAGCCTTGGCTTTAATGTTGGCGACACCGCAACCGGCGGTGATGGTGACGATATATTCACCCTGGATGCGTTAGCGGGTGGCCCTGCTGCTATCACGATCACAGGTGGTGAAGGTAACGAAACGGCCGGTGACACATTAAATCTAATGGGCCAGATCAACAGCTCTGCAGACATTATATATAGTGGCGGCAATAATGAAGCCGGAACCGCAACACTGATCGACGGATCAGTTATCACATTTAGTGAAATAGAAAGCGTCGTCATTTGTTTTGCGAAGGGTACACATATAATGACCGACCGCGGTGATCGTATGGTTCAAAATCTAGAACTTGGGGACATGATCATCACAAGGGACAATGGGTTGCAAAAAATCCGCTGGATTGGGTCACGTAAAGTACCTGCCAAAGGGAACCTCGCACCAATCGTGCTGCCAAAAGGTATAGTAAACAACACACGTGACCTTGTTGTCTCACCACAGCACCGGATGCTGATCACAGGGTTGCAGACAGAACTGTTGTTCGGGCAATCCGAAGTTTTGGTGCCTGCAAAGCATTTGTTGGGTAATGACGGTATATATCAGGCGGTCGACGGGTTCGTTGAATACTTCCACATCTTGTTTGATGCCCACGAGATAATATTTGCAGAAGGCGCTGCCACCGAGAGTTATCATCCCGGCGACTATAGCCTTGGCGAACTGGGTGAGCCTGCACGCGATGAATTATTTAAACTTTTCCCTTACCTTAGATCGACACCAAACAGCTATGGCCCAACGGCAAGAACCTGTTTGAAAGGTTATGAAGGCAAGATGTTAGATATAGCTGCATAAGTACATCTTAGAGTTGCTACGTCGTTAAGGCAAAGTCACAACGCACCGACCATCAGTTCGTTTTTAATATTTCATCTTATATCCGGAATAAATAGAAAAAGGGCCCACCTTTCGGTGAACCCTTTCACAATCTACAGCTTGGTTTCATACAGGCAATTAGATCGCTACCAGCTACCCCAAGAAGGCATAGATAAGGGTAAAGCTTATAAAGCCAACCACCAATCCTAATGCCACACCCAAGGCGAAAACTGTCGCAATTAACATTACAGAACCCACTTACTCATTACAAATTTTGATACAGATTAAACTTAACTCGTTACACGTTACATTGCCGTTTCTGGCCCCTTATTTAAATCACGATACTTTGACATAAATGTGTTTTTTAACGATTTTCCACTTATACTTAAGTACAGGTTTCGAAAATTATTTCAAAAATAGCAACACAATCCGGCCCGATTTTGGTGGATTGGAACACAAATAGAAACAATTTGAATCACCCGATTTTTAGGAATCAAGATTGCAGAGAACCGATTCTTGGAGTTGATTTCAGGCACAACATCTAGTCGTTTTACCTTATATTTGTGCCGCTGCTTGACACATCACACGCAACTTATCTTCCGCTAATTGCGCAGTCAGCAAACCCAAACCACAATCAGGGGCAACGACCAAACGGTCGCGGTCAATATGTTCAAGCGCAGATTGTAAACGCGCAACAACCTCATCAACTGTTTCCACACGGCTGTCCGCTATTGCAACCGCGCCGAAGATTACCGTCTTGGACTGGAACTTGTCCAATAGATCAAGATTGTTGCAGCAATGCGCATCCTCAATTGAAATCTGATCGAAAGCAACATCGTCGATTGTTTTACTGAGCCGGTGATAACTATCAGGATCAGCCTTTTTGTATTCGCTATCATCAAGATGGTCCGGATAACCACAACACATATGAACGACGCGTGTGACCGACTTGGGAACACCGTGAAAACAGCGTTCCAGACCTTCCATACCGAAATCCAGCGCATCATTCACTTCACGGGCAAACAATGGCTCATCAACCTGAATATATTGGCAACCCGCATCAACCAAGGCCAATATCTCTTTGTTCACAGTATCCGCAAGAACCGCATTTAATTTTGGCCGGTCGTTATAAAAACAATCCGCGGTTGTATCCATAATTGTCAAAGGCCCGGGCATGGTGAATTTCACAGGTTTTGAGCTGACACTCTGGCTGGCCAGATAATCGTGGACAGAATAACACTTGTCAGTGTGATTGATTGCACTGCGAATGGCAGGCAGGTCCGTTTCATATGCCCCATCGCGTAATATACGGTGTTCCAGCGTATCAAAGTCAAACCCGTCAAGATGGCGACAATGATAGTGGATGTAATTCTCGCGGCGTACTTCGCCGTCGGTTGGAATGGTAACCCCTGCCCGCAGTTGTATATCTATTACCTCTTTAGCCGCACGGATAAACAAAGCCTCATGTGTGTCTTTGTTTTTCTCAACGTCAGATGTGTAATCAAGCGTCGTCTGGGCAGTATTCATCCCACCCTTTTCACGCGCAGCGTCAAACCAATCCCGCACCGGAACATAATCTGGCTTAGGGAAGGCACCGATAGTAGTTGTCTCAAGAGGTTTTTTCATAATGAAACCCTACATGCATAAATGCATTCCGATCAAGCACTGAAAAATGTAAATTGGTGCGGCTGAGACAATTAGATAATATGGTTTTGAATCTACAAAAACGAAACTTTCTTTCTACTAATTAAATATTTTGCCGGGCAATCCATAATGAAAGTTATAACGTATTTCATATACTAATATTTATTGTCAGATGAAATAAATCAGCATATGTCGAATTGTCAGACTTATCCGTTCTGATAGTAGAAAGTAAATTTTGCAAAAAAATGCGTTATAGAAAAGAAATTGACGGTTTAAGGTGTGTTGCAGTGCTCCCTGTTGTAATGCATCACGCAGGATTTAGTATCTTTAGTGGAGGTTATATTGGCGTTGATGTTTTCTTCGTTATTAGTGGCTTTTTAATCACCACAATTATTATGGAAGAACTTGTTCAAAACCACTTTTCGATTATCGGGTTTTATGAACGGCGAGCTCGTCGCATTCTACCAGCGCTTTTTACGATGATTTTTTTATGTATTCCATTTGCGTGGTTCTGGTTATCGCCTTCACAACTCAAGGATTTTTCACAAAGCATTGTCGCTGTCACTTTATTTTCCTCTAATTTTTTGTTCTGGTTGGAAGAGGGATATTTCAGTCCAATAGCTGAACTAAAACCACTTTTACACACTTGGAGCCTTGCAGTAGAGGAACAATATTACCTTTTTTTCCTCCATTACTAATTCTAATATGGCAATTTGGTCGCACAAAAGTAATGTGGATGTTAATTGTCATTTCTATTGCAAGTGTTGGCATTGCCGAATGGGGCTGGCGAAATGCACCCGAAGCCAATTTTTATCTTGCACCGGCACGAGTGTGGGAGCTTTTAGTCGGTTCTCTTTGCGCTTTTTGGAAAAGAGAGAACAGGCACCGGCCTTTAGAAGTTCTCGCTCTTTTCGGATTAGCCATGATTGTAGTGCCAATATTCATCTATAATCCATCCACACCTTTCCCAAGTCTTTGGGCTGTTGTGCCAGTTTTCGGTACTGCCCTTGTGATAATGTTTGCATATGATGACAACATAACTGCAAAGTTATTGTCCAATCCAGTTTTCGTCGGTGTCGGCATGATAAGCTATAGCTTATATCTCTGGCATCAGCCAATATTTGCGTTTGCCAGACTTAGAAGCATCTTGGCGCCATCGCCAATGCTGATGATGGCGTTAATAATCCTATCATTTCTGATGGCATACTTATCGTGGCGATATATAGAGAAACCATTCCGAACACGGTCTGGCCCAAAGGCTTTAACGCGACATCAAATATTCGCAGCATCTTCAATTTTTGGCCTTTGTTTTATTGCTTTTGGTGTAATTGGACATGTACAGAATGGATTTCCCCAAAGAAGTGCCCCATCTGGAGCGTCTTTTGCTTCATTGAACAATAAAATCGACAATGACATTATGCCTTGTGATTTTGATTTGACATTGATGAGTGCACCAAACGCTACACCAAAAAATTGTCGGCGAACTCCCGTTGGAAACACTTCAGCACGAGCGATAATAATAGGCGATAGTCATGCGAGGGCTTTAGCTGGACCAGTATCAAGACGCCTTGTTGAACTAGATATAGCGGTCGAGGTTATCAATTTTGGAGGATGCCCACCTTTTCGCGGAATCGCATTCCCAGGGCGCGACTGTTGGACCGCAAATAATAAATTATTTAAATATATTGAACATCAGGCATTTGATTACATTATTATTGCATTTCGCCCGCAGCCACTTTTCCAAGAGAATTTCGACAATCTTGAGGGTGGAATTGAGCAATCTCCATTTCCAACGCCATTATATGGACTTGATTTTATTGGCTCTGAAAAAAATATGACAATCGAACAAAACGCCATAAATTTAATCAACAAGGGGTTAAATGATTTTTTATCGTTAGATGCGGAGATAATACTCATCTATCCAGTGCCAGAAGCTGGTTGGAATGTATCCGAACTTTTATGGAAGTTAGCCGCATTCAGGAAGGATGTGGGTACCCAGAATCTTTCTACTGATGGGAAGTTGTATTGGTCCAGAAACGCTCAGGTTTTAAAAGCATTTGACGCGATGAAATCTAAGCGTCTGCACCGAATTAGACCTTCCAACATATTTTGCGATACTTATACTTCAAACCGGTGTGCAAACGTAGTCAACGGTACGTCTTTCTATGATGACGATGACCATTTGAATATCCATGGTGCGCGGTTGGTTGCAAGTAAAATTGCGACTACAATAAGCGATATAGTTGAGCAATAGATTTTTATTTCAAAATATTGTTCTATTGATGAAGTCAGATTGTATATTTTAACTATTATCTTGACTGATTTTATTCATTTGCATGTAAAATCTTCCACTTATCATTTACACGGCAAATTATACCAATTTCAGTGACTTGGTGCGGCTGAGAAGACTCGAACTTCCACGGGTGTTACCCCACAGCGACCTCAACGCTGCGCGTCTACCATTCCGCCACAGCCGCACGTTTAGTCACGCGCCGTATAGCGAAGGCCGGACTGCTTGTGAAGGGACATTAGTTGATCTGGCTGGACGCGGCGGTTTTTTTCTGTAAATGCAAGATTATGATCGATTGGACACTATCCGAAGGCCTCGTGCCCTACCCTGACGCGATTTCGCATATGGAAACGCATGTCTCGGGTATGATCGCGGGCACCACATCCGAACAAATCTGGTTACTGGAACACCCGCCCCTATACACCGCCGGTACCAGTGCCAAGATCGCCGATCTTGTCGACCCTGATCGGTTTCCGGTTTATACCAGCCAACGCGGCGGGCAGTATACCTATCACGGGCCTGGTCAGCGGATTGCTTACGCGATGCTGGATTTGAATAAACGCGGCAAGGATGTTCGTAAATTCGTGCACAATCTTGAAGATTGGGTGATCCTGACTTTGGCGGAATTTGGTGTCAAAGGTGAACGGCGCGCGGGCCGTGTTGGTGTATGGGTTGTGCGCAAGGATAAGCCGCTGACGGCTTTGGGGCAGCATCCTGAAGATAAGATCGCGGCTATCGGCGTGCGTCTGCGTAAATGGACCAGCTTTCATGGGATCAGTATCAATGTGGAACCTGATTTAGAACATTATGGTGGTATCATTCCTTGTGGCATTCAGGAACATGGGGTCACCAGCCTTGTTGATTTGGGGTTGCCGGTTTCGATGGTGGATGTGGACATGGCCCTGAAGCAGTGTTTTGATCGGGTTTTTGAGGCGAAATGAACAGCCTTGCTGGTACATCGTCGTTCAGAACATTCAAATGTCCCAGATAGGACACTACCTTAACCTTTTGTAATAAATACATTTACCAAAAATATAAGCGTGTATGCAGACGGTTTGAGTATAACAATCGCATCGGCAGTATGTCCGGGCCGCTAAGAGATGCAAACGATCAGAGAGCGGGACAGACATACGGGGGAGTTGTGCCGTGTGAAGGCAAAAGGCCATTCGATGATTATCCTCAGATGGCGGTTATGCGGGACAAAGCGGACTTTCTTTGCGCCCGCCCCAATGTCCGGTTCTAGTGCGTACTCTCCAGCTTGACCCGTGCCGTTGCCAACCCGTCGCTTTCAGCCATTGAACAACAAACACTTGCAAGTGTTCGAGGTTGGTCATAGGGCCACGGCGTTCCGCGATGGAGCGTGGCACGTTGATCCCACATCAGGACATCTCCGACTTTCCAGCTATGCGAATATACAAACCGCTGCTGTGTGCAAAACTCTATCAGTTCATCAATTAGGGCATCCCCTTCGGACGAAGACAGTCCTTCTACCTCAAAAACATGACTGGCAATATAGAGCGCCTCGCGTTCATTAGTCGGATTGGCCCATACAGCAGGCCAACGTTGAGCTGGCCATTTGTTGAACATCGGCAGGTTTGCCAGTTGCATGGAAATTCGCTCACGCGAACGGCGGTAATTATGCCCAAGAACTTTTCCCTTAATTCGCGCTTTCAGCTCTTCGGGCATTGCTGCCCATGCAGCCCGCGTAGACGCTAATTCTGTCCGCCCACCGGTCGTGGTAACAACTTTGGCCGTCAGAATATTGCACAACGAAGGCACGGGCATGAAGGTCGAGTCGATATGCCATTGCTGGTTCGCCTTGAGATGCAAGGTGTGCAGGTCCATTTCCCCGGTTACACCGCTTGCCGTCTCATTCGACACTAAGGCTACTTCAGGCGCAGCCCCGGGCCTACGTTCATCTTTCTTTCGATCCTCCACAGGGCCAAACATTTCTGCCAGTCGGATGTGATCCCGGGGTGAGAGATCCTGGTTCGAGAATAACAATGCAGAATGTTCTTCGAACAATGCGCGCAGTGCGGGATAATCATCCTGTAAGGAAACATCTGATAGATTGAAATTGTGAACCCTGACGCCAAAGCTGCCGGTTAATGGCGAAGTTTCTATTGAATTAGACATTGACGTTCTCCGTTGGTGCATCGCTTGAAGATATACTAACCGCAGATTTCAGTCAGTAAACTTGCTTAATTCACATTAATTGCATAGTTTTTACGTATGCAACCTAGATTTCGAAGAATTCAACATTTACTCAACGCGCTACCAGTTCTGGAAGCAGCCGTCCGGCTTGGCAGCTTTACCAAGGCAGGAGAACAGCTTGGGCTCAGCCAACCCACGGTCAGCCGCCATATTTCTAATCTGGAAGATCATCTTGGGGTCGCGCTCTTTACCAGAAAACACAACAAACTGACGGTGACAAAGCAGGGTAAAGAACTGGCAAACGCAGCTGATTTAGGCTTGTCGCATATAGATGCAGCCGTCAAAAAAAACTCAATGGAGACAGCAAAAAACGGGCTGCGGTTGGCATGCACCCAAAGCTTTGCCAATTGTTGGTTATTACCTCGATTTTCACAGTTGCGGCGGATAGTGGGCGACCAGCCAGTTCATCTGTTACCTTCTTATTGGCTCGACGACATCGATCCCGATGCTGTGGACATGATCGTGCATTGGCGACCCCAAGGCTGGGCCGGTTGGCCGCGTATTCAGTTATTCGAAGAGATTACTTTTCCAGTGTGTTCATATGATTATCTGGCCCGTAATCCGTCATTAAAGGACTGTGCAAATGATCCATCGCTGTTGCTGCAGTTTCATTTGTTGCACTATGAGGAGCGCGCAACTGAGTTTGTCAGTTGGTCGGATTGGTTCGCGAATTTCAATTGCAACAATGTGATGCATGAGGGAGCATACCGCTTTTCCAACTATCAGTTTATGTTGCAGGCAGCAGCCGATGGTGAAGGTGTCGCTCTTGCGTGGCATCACCTTGCAACAGACAGGATTGCCACTGGTGACCTGATACAAGTCGGGCCCGCCTTCAGAAGACCTAATGCGGGTTACTTCGTCGAATACCGCTACGACGGTGGAACATCGCCCATCCAGCAACAGATACTTGACTGGTTTAGATGCCGCGCCGACCAAATGGCGTTTAATGAGACCAACATATAGTTCGATGTGGCCAATTAAGCTTTGTTAGTATCCGCTTCAATGGCCTTCCCGGCGTTTGATTTCAACGCTGTATGCGTTACTTTTGGCTCTTAGCGGTCATCTGACAATTTCACTCAGATGACCGCTTTCGATGTGCGATCAATTTCCCCAGTTCTTCAATCTGTTGTAAATTTTACGGAATACTTCTACTAGTTTTGAGGGTACCAAAAATAAATTAGGTGCGCATTCAATCAACGGGTGGCGTAATGCAGGCTTCCCTAACCCCCAAGCCCGTGCTTTTTCAGCAAACGGTAAAGCGTGGCGCGGCTGACGCCCAGATCTTTGGCAGTGGCGGACATATTCCCCTTGGTGCGGGCAATTGCGCGGCGCAGTTCTGCGCGTTCAGCGGCCAGTAACCCCGTGACCTCTTCGGGTGTTGCCAACAGATCGCTGCGCGGGATCGGTGTCGAGAATGTTTCGTCTTGCAATGACAACATGCGTCTTGCCGCGCGGTTGGCTCCGATAACCAGATCATCGCGGTCAGAGGCAAGCAGTGGTGTGCCGTTCGGGCTGTAACCATCCGCAACCACAATTTGCGCATTTGAAAACGAGGCGCGGAAAAACTCTGCCTCAATTTTGCTGGCGATATCGGCAACAAATGACGCAATAACTTGTGCAAAATCACGGTCCAGATCATTGCGGGCACTTGATACATCCAACACCGCCATAATCTTGCCCTGGATATCAAAGATTGGCGCCCCCATACATGTCATGCCGATATTTTTATATCTGAAATGTTGGTCCTTGTGGATCAGCACGGGGCGTTCTTCGATGGCACAGGTACCAATACCGTTCGTGCCTTGTTTTTCCTCACTCCATACCGCACCTGATTGTAAACCCCATTCATCAAAGGACACATCATCAACGGTGTTGATCAGACGGTGGATGATAACACCGTTCATATCGCTTAAAATAACACAACAGCCAGAACGACCTACAGACTGGAACAATTGCTCCATAATCGGCTTGGCCACATGTATAAGTAAACCAAGGCCCTGCTTGGCATCGCGCAATTCGGATGCGCTAAGCTGACTTGCCGAGTATTGCTTATTTGGCGTTAATCCATGATGCAACATTGAACGGCGCCATGATGCCGTGACTGCTGAATAAGCCGGTGCATTGCCATGGATTTCATCGCAGACCTTTTCCGAATGACGCTTCGCAGCTTTAGTCCTTTGATACATAAAAATCTCCCGGCTTTGATGCTAGCATAAGATAGCCATCCGGCAAAGTAACGTTAGACGTTGGAAAACCTTTCATAACCTGAACCGCCCTGCTTGTAATAAATTACGTCTCCATCTTACTGAACTATTGCGCTTAATGTCATAAGATGGTCTAATTTTCATCCTAGCCATACAAAAAATAATAACGAGGCAATTATGGGCAGTCTGCAGAAATATATCGCATTGCGGTTGGTAATGTGATGATGAAATACGTTCAAAGGTATACGACTATGTTTGCCTTGCTGTTTTTCCTGTGCGGCTTGGCTTTTTTCTATATGAATTTGCTGCCCTATAAAACAGATACAGACATACCGCTTTATACGCTTTTGGGAAGCTTTGACCGCTTAATCCAAATTATCGCGGTAATAGGTATCTTGGGATATTACCTGTTAAACGCGTTGCCTGCCCGCACGAATACCGCACGCTTAAACTGGGTTTTGATTATATTCTGGCTGGGTGCATTCGTATTTTCCATCCCGTTTGCAGTCAGCAATGCATTGCTTGGCACAAATGAGGTCGAACCCATTTTGATCTTTTTCAAAGATAATCAGGTCGATGACATTAAAACCATAGGTTTGGATGGTTTCACGGGGCCATTACTTTTTTGGGGCTCTATTGTTGCTATCATTTTATGGGCATCTTATCATTTGATTAGAACAAAAAAACATGCCGTGAATATACTGGCTGTAACCGGGGTCATCTTGCTGGTTTCATCGCCCTTTGTTCAATATTTAGCGCGATTGGTTCTACCCAATGCCGCGCATCAGAACTTTGATTTTGTTCAGCGGTTGACGCCACCTGTTTTTGAAGCAAAACCAAGCCAGCAAAAAAACCTGATCATTGTCTATTTGGAAAGCATCGAACGCAGTTACGGTGAAATGCCGGAATTTGATACATTTTATCAACCCGTCAGGGATCTTGCAGCACGCGGTTTGGAATTCACCGATGTTCAACAGGTCACGGGCACGAATTACACAATTGCGGGTATTGTTTCCACACATTGCGGGGTACCATTGTTACCCAATGGGCTGAAATCCGTCTTCTTTCAAAGCAATATGTCCGCACAGATGGAAAGCTTTATGCCAAGCACCCGTTGCTTGGGTGATGTGTTGGCGGATGACGGATATACACTGTCCTATATGAACGGTGCATCGTTGGACAAATTCTCAAAGCGCGCATTCCTGAAAGAACATGGTTATACGCGGTTCTTTGATTACAGATCACTGCCTGAGGATGTAAAAAAAGGCCGCATGAACGTGTGGGGACTGAATGATGCGTTATTGTTTGAAAGCGTCACAAAAGAATATGATACTCTCAAAGCAGATGGTTCGCCATTCGCGCTGAGTATGTTAACCCTGTCGACACATGGACCGGATGCCTTTCTCGATCAAAATTGTCCACCCGCACCCGGCATAGACAGTCAATTGCCGCGCGCGATTGAATGCACAAGCAAATTGGTGTCAGGTTTGGTCGACCACATAGCAGCGCAAGGTGATACTGATAATACCGTGGTTGTTGTGCTTAGCGATCACCTTGCCCTGTTCAATTCATTACGTACACAGCTTGAAAGTATCGGGCCGGATCGGCGTAATTTATTCATCATGTTGGGTGCATCGGACACCCCCTCCAAGAACACGCGGGCCATGACGCTGTTTGATCTCTATCCATCTATACTGGAAGGGTTGGGGTACAAGCTGAAAGATGGTCGTGCAAATTTCGGCGTCTCCGCAAACAGTACAAACCAAAACCTAATCGAAGAGCTTGGACAGGCGACGATCAACAAGACCTTTAAGGCAAACCAGAAACTTGCAGGTTATTTGTGGCGGCCCTAAGGGTTTGCAAATTATACAATGTACAAAACATAGTTTCCCAAGCTCACGTTTCATCACAAAAAAGTTAGTACCTTATTCACATCCTTGCAGAGAACGCTGCGAGTTGTCAGTGTAAACTGAAGTATATTCGAATTTGGGGAAGACAATATAATGACGCGATTTGCTATGGGCCTCATGGCTGTTATTTTCACTATTAACAATGCTTTTGCCCAAGATACTGAAACACCCCCTTCAGAGCCGGCCATGACCCTTGACCGAATGGCCGAGATTATATTCAGTCTTGACCCAAATGCGCAATCAAGCGGAAATTCTTTCCAAATGGTTATTCAGGATATTCCTGTTCTGATAATCACTGATCCGCGTGCGGACCGCATGCGCGCCATGGTTCCCATTCGCGCGTCAAAAGGTATGAGCCCCGAAGAAATACTACGCGTTATGCAGGCAAATTTCGACACTGCCCTAGATGCACGTTACGCCATCGCACATGGCAAATTGTGGGGTGCCTTTATCCATCCGCTGTCCGCGCTTGAAAAGAACGAATTCATTTCCGCGCTTGGTCAGACAGTCAATATCGCCAAAACTTACGGCACACTCTATTCAGGCGGAGCTTTATCTTATGGAGGTGGTGACAGCATCCCACTTCAGCGCCAACTTATCGACGAATTGTTGGAAAAAGGTGAAGATATTTAGGTTTAACATTTGTTTACCCATCCAGACCTATAAATCCACCTGATTGTCTTGCCCACAGGCTTGCATAAACGCCGCCTTTGGCAATTAATTCATCATGGGTGCCGTCTTCAACGACACGTCCCAAATCCAGAACCACGATCCTGTCCATTTTTGCAATGGTTGATAGCCTGTGTGCAATTGCGATCACGGTTTTACCTTCCATCAAACCGTAAAGCGTCTTTTGGATTGCGGCTTCCACTTCACTGTCCAGTGCAGATGTCGCCTCATCCAGTATCAAAATCGGCGCGTCTTTCAATATCACCCGTGCAATAGCGATCCTTTGGCGTTGGCCACCTGAAAGCTTAACACCGCGCTCGCCTACCTGTGCATTATAACCATAGCGCCCTTCGGGGTCGGCAAGATCGCAGATAAATCCATGTGCTTCGGCCCTTTTGGATGCGGCTATCATTTGCGCTTCGGTTGCACCGGGGTTGCCGTAAAGGATATTATCCCGAACGGATCTGTGCAACAAAGAGCTGTCTTGCGTTACCATACCGATTTGATGCCGCAAGCTGTCTTGCGTTACATCCGACACCGATTGCCCATCGATCAATATTCTACCCTTTTCAGCATCCTGAAGACGTAGCAAAAGATTGACCAAGCTTGATTTTCCTGCACCGGATCGTCCTATCAGCCCAATACGCTGTCCACGCGGAATAGTCAGATTGATCCCGTCAAGACCGCCCTGATCCTTGCCATAGTGATGTGATAAATCTTCAAACCGGATTTCACCATTTCCAAGAATAAGTGATGTAGCCCCTGGCTTGTCCACAACCTCTTGCGGTTTTGCAATTGACCGCAATCCTTCCCGCATAACGCCTGCATGTTCGAACAATCGGATAGTTACCCACATTATCCAGCCACTCATCCCGTTTAAACGAAGCGTCAAAGCGGATGCCGCAGCTACTTCTCCCACAGTCACAGACCCACCAATCCACAACCATATCGCAGGCCCCACTACACCGACGATTAATATCCCGTTGATAATATTCAGCCCAAAGGACATTTCGGTCATTAACCGCAAAAACCGTTGGTATCGCAGGCGTAATCTGCGCATTGCCGAAAGTGCATATCGTTCTTCGCTTGCTCCATTGGCAAACAATTTAACGGTTTCAATATTGGAATAGGCATCAACGACACGCCCGGTTACCAGGGAACGTGCATCCGACCATTTTTCAGATGCAACGGCTACACGAACTGCGATAACACGCACGTAAAGAATGTAAACCACAAGCCAAATAGCCAATGGTAAGCCCATCCTGTAATCAATTTGACTTAAGATCAGAATGGCACCGATGACATATGTCACAGCATACCAAATCCCCTCAAATGCCATATACACGCTGTCTTCTACCGCCGGCCCCATTTGCATGACCCTGTTGCTCAGACGTCCTGCAAAATCGTTTTGAAAGAAACTGGAGGATTGGCCCAATAGATGTTTATGGGCCTGCCATCTTGCTTGTTCCTGCATATTTGATGCAAGCGTTTGCTCTAGGAATAAATGATTAAGGGTGATCATAAACGGTCGGAATAACAGGATAAACATCACCACCAGGATCAGCTCAATGTAATTGCTGTCCCAAAACGTGGTTGGCCCTGACTGCGTCATCAAATCAATGACCCGACCGGAATAGAAAATTAACCCACTTTCCATAATCGCGACCAAAAAACCCATCAATGCCATCCAAGGCAACCATTTGCGAAATGGTTTAAGTTGAGTTTTAATATAAGCCCATAATGTTGCAGGTGGAGTTGTCACAGGATTTGCATCAAATGGATTTACAAGGTTTTCAAACAAACGAAACATGAATTGCGCTCTCCTTAGAGCTTATAAATTGAAAAATTAGATGGGTGATTGGCGTATTTTAAGGACTGATTATTCAGTGCGTATATGTGACTCTGCAATTATACATAAACAATTCTCCAAAATAACTTGTCCTACTAGTATCTTATTTTTAGATGCATGTCAGGCCATATCTTATATCACCATAAAATCACTGCCATCCCACCAAGTTTGGTTAATCACCAAAAATTAAAAGCGCAAATGCCTAAATCCATGAATATAACCTGCGACACGCCGCCCCGTCTTATGACTTGTTTGATTGAAACTGTTGTCTCATATAGATCTTCACGTTATCAGACATAAGGGAAATTGCGCGCCCCCTATAGGGATTCGCGACAATAATAAGAATTGAGGAGAGATAAATGGCAGATGCAGCCGCACACGACCACGCACGGCCAGGTTTTTTTACGCGTTGGTTTATGTCAACCAACCACAAGGATATCGGCATACTTTATCTGTTCACCGCAGGTGTTTTAGGTTTTGTATCCGTCGCATTTACAGTGTTTATGCGCTTGGAACTGATGGAACCCGGGGTTCAATATATGTGCATGGAAGGCGTCAGCCTAGCTGCTGCTGCAGTTGAAAACTGCACGCCAAATGGCCATATGTGGAATGTTCTGATCACCGGTCACGGCATCCTGATGATGTTCTTCGTGGTGATCCCCGCTCTTTTCGGCGGGTTTGGAAACTATTTCATGCCATTGATGATCGGCGCACCCGATATGGCATTCCCCCGGATGAACAACCTTTCTTTTTGGATGTATGTTGCAGGGTCTTCATTGGCAGTCTGTTCTTTGATTGCGCCAGGCGGGAATGACCAATTAGGTTCAGGTGTTGGCTGGGTGTTATATGCACCATTATCAACAGGTGAAGGCGGCGTTTCCATGGACTTCGCCATCTTTGCGGTTCACATGTCCGGTGCTTCATCCATCCTGGGCGCGATCAATATGATCACAACCTTCCTGAATATGCGTGCCCCTGGCATGACATTGCACAAGACACCCTTGTTTGCGTGGTCAATCTTCGTCACAGCCTTCCTGATCCTTCTGTCCTTACCTGTTTTGGCCGGTGCGATTACAATGCTTTTGACAGACCGCAACTTTGGCACAACCTTTTTTGAGGCGTCAGGCGGCGGTGACCCAATCCTATACCAACACTTACTGTGGTTCTTTGGACACCCCGAGGTGTATATGATCATCGTTCCCGGTTTTGGTATCGTTTCACACGTGATTTCAACATTCTCAAAGAAACCTATCTTCGGCTACCTGCCAATGGTTTATGCGATGGTTGCAATCGGCGCATTGGGCTTCGTTGTTTGGGCACACCACATGTACACGGTTGGTATGTCCCTGACACAGCAAAGCTATTTCATGCTGGCAACAATGGTGATCGCGGTGCCAACAGGCATCAAGATATTCTCATGGATTGCAACAATGTGGGGCGGCTCTGTCAGTTTCAAAACACCGATGCTGTTTGCAATGGGCTTTTTGTTCCTGTTCACCGTTGGTGGTGTAACCGGTATCGTGCTTTCCCAAGCCGGTGTTGATCGCGCTTATCACGATACATATTATGTGGTTGCTCACTTCCACTATGTGATGTCGCTTGGTGCTGTGTTCTGTATCTTTGCCGGTATCTACTACTGGATTGGCAAAATGTCCGGGCGTCAGTACCCTGAATGGGCTGGCAAGTTACACTTCTGGTCGATGTTTATCGGCGCAAATCTGACCTTCTTCCCACAACACTTTCTGGGTCGCCAAGGCATGCCACGTCGTTATATCGATTATCCCGAGCAATTTGCATATTGGAACGAGATCAGCTCTTATGGCGCGTTCCTGTCATTCGCATCATTCTTGTTTTTCATCGGTATATTGTTCTACACAATTAAATACGGCAAGAAAATCGAAGAGAATGCCTATTGGGGCGAACACGCGGAAACACTGGAGTGGACACTGCCAAATCCACCACCAGAGCATACGTTTGAAATCCTGCCGACACAGGACATGTGGGATAAAGGCACCCACTAACCTTAATGGCTAAAACAACAACAATAAATCAGGCCGAGGCGCAAGCTTCGGCCTTTTTGATCGCTACAAATCGCAGTGACCATCCATTGTTTGAGCGCCATGTACACCCGATCAAATCCTTACCCAATACCGGGTTTGTATGGATCATTTGCATAAGTGCCGTTGGCTTCACCCTGCCCCTTTTAGCCCTATTGGGAACTGTGGCGCTGTGGATGCTCCTGCCGCACCTACTGCTTGCCTTAGGGTTGTTGTGGTACTTCATCCGCCGCAATGACCGAGACCGTGACATCTTTGAGCATATTCGTATATGGTCCGACCTGATTGCTGTACACCGTCACAACCCGCGTAAGCCAGACCAGTATTGGCATGGCAATCCTTATTGGATAAAATTGAAACTGCGCGACACACGTACTCATGAAAGCTATCTCACTATGACAGGTTCAGAACGCGAAATAGAACTGGGCGCATTTCTAAGCCCCAAAGAACGTGTGGATTTGAAACACACAATCGAAGATGCTTTGAGGAACTTAAACCAGAGGAAGCCAACTTGAAACATGCATTGGTAACAGGTGCCGCGCGCGGCATAGGATTGGCCACTACGAAGAAATTCCTTGGGCTTGGTTGGCGGGTTGCCATGATCGATATTGACGGTGAAGAGCTTGATCGTGCATCGGCACCGCTTGAAGGCGTTCTGCCGATTAAGGCGGATATATCCGATCCTGAACAGGTTGATGCTTTGACGACCAAGGTCAAAGATGATTTCGGCCAGCTTGATGCGCTTGTGAACAATGCCGGTGTCGCGGATTTCGGCCCCATAAAAGAAACCAGCTTTGAACGCTGGCGCACTGTAATGGCCACCAATCTGGACGGGTCGTTTCTGATGACACAATCATGCATCGATCTGCTGGCCAAGGCCAAAGGGGCCGTTGTTAATATCACTTCTATATCCGGCCTGCGCGCCAGTACTTTGCGGGTAGCATATGGTACATCAAAAGCCGCATTGGCGCAGCTGACATTGCAACAGGCCGCCGAATTGGGTGAGTTGGGCATCCGTGTCAATGCGGTGGCACCCGGGCCTGTAAATACAAAGCTGGCTTTGGCCGTGCATTCACCCGAAATCCGTGCCGCCTATCACGACGCCATTCCGATGAATCGCTACGGCCATGAGGACGAGATCGCCAATCTGATCGTGTTTTTATGCGGTGATGAAGCAAGCTATATTACTGGTCAAGAAATTGCCGCAGACGGCGGCTTTGCCGCTATTGGTATAGGGTTGCCGGCTTTGCGGGATAATTGAAAAACAGACGGTTTTCCAGATTTATCCTTCCAATTGGCTCAAATGTCCAAAATCCGACGATTATCATACGCACAGTGCACGCATTGTGTACGCTGATCACACACAAAATTTGCTTTACCCCAGTAATTCCTTAACAGCCCCGCCGGCCTTACCAAAGTCCATTTGCCCTGCGTATTGCGCCTTTAATGCGGCCATGACTTTACCCATGTCGCGCACACTAGTGGCACCAACAGCACCAATGGCAGATTGCACTGCGGCGCGTGTTTCTTCTTCGGATAGTTGTTTGGGCAGGAATTCATTTATGACCTTGATTTCACTACGTTCTTGTTCTGCCAATTCCAACCGGCCAGCTTGTTCATAGATACTGGCACTGTCGATCCGTTGTTTAACCATCTTGGTCATAATGCCCAGAATAGCATCGTCCGTTACCCCGTCCATATTACCTTCGGTACGCACGGCAATATCGCGGTCTTTTATCGCTGCATGAATTAGTCGTAACGTACCCAGCCGGTTTTTTTCTTTGTCCAGCATTGCCTGCTTTATAGCAGCTGATAATTTTTCTCGCATACCTTAGGGTCTCCCGTCCCAATTCTCGTATTCCAGACCCGCGACTGTACATATTTACACAGAAATAGACAATAAAAACCCTACGTCTTAACTTATTGATTTACTACAGTTTTTGATTTTTTACACATCTTGACCAAACAGGTACAAACCCGTAGTTTGCGCCAAATTCACCTATAGGATACAAAACATGCCGATAGTTGCTGCCTCCCGGAATTTAGCTGAAAAACCAACGGCTTGCATCGTTCTTGCTGATGGAACTATATTCTATGGTTACGGGTTTGGTGCACAGGGCAATGTTCAGGCAGAGTTATGCTTTAACACCGCAATGACAGGCTATCAGGAAATAATGACTGACCCGTCATATGCTGGACAAGCCATTACATTTACTTTCCCGCATATCGGCAATACCGGTGTAAACGCCGAGGATGATGAAACCGCCGATCCGGTGGCCCGTGCAATGGTGGTAAAATGGGATCCCACAGAACCTTCAAGCTGGCGGTCTTCAGAAACTTTATCCGCTTGGTTGGCCAAACGTGGCCGCATTGGTGTTGGGGGCATTGATACCCGCCGCCTGACACGCGCAATTACGCATCAAGGCGCACCACATGTGGCGATTTCCCACAATCCAGACGGTGTATTTGATATTGAAGACTTGCTGGCACAAGCCCGCTCATTCGCAGGCCTTGAAGGTCTGGATCTGGCAAAAGAAGTAACTTGTGCACAATCCTATCACTGGGATGAACAACGTTGGGCCTGGCCAGATGGTTATACCAAAAGAGTTGTCCCCGGGAAAAAG
>JAJFHY010000080.1 GCA_021775375.1 Amylibacter sp.
CTATTTAAACCATCCGACAAGGTGATACCAGAGCTTTTATAAAAGAAAGGTAACAATGTTGGCCTACTGTGGGTAAAAAAACGCTTTTGTGGAATTGACTTAAGGGACACTTCCTGCAAACCCTGCTTTTTTAGACCCAAACAGGAGTAAATACCGTGATCCCTTCAGTGCTGCCGACATATGCCCGTGCACCGCTTTCTTTCGTCCGTGGCGAAGGAAGCTGGTTGATGGATGCGGATGGCCGACGCTATTTGGATATGGGTGGCGGTATTGCCGTGAATGTTCTGGGGCACGCACATCCTGCACTGGTATCAGTGTTGCAGGATCAAGCAACGCAGCTTTGGCATACATCGAACCTCTATAATATTCCCAACCAGCAGGCTTTGGCCGACAAGCTTGTGGAACATACATTCGCCGACACGGTTTTTGTGACCAATTCCGGCACCGAAAGCATGGAATGTTGTGTGAAAATGGCGCGCAAATATCATTATGAAAACGGCGCACCGGAACGGGTGAGTATTATCACCTTTGAAGGCTCGTTTCACGGCCGCTCAATTGGTATGATTTCTGCTGCCGGGGCTGAGAAATTGATCAAGGGTTTTGGTCCTTTATTGCCGGGTTTCGTGCATGTACCCTTTGGCGATCACGCGGCACTGGAAGCGGCAATCGATGACAAGACCGCTGCGATTATGGTCGAACCGATACAGGGCGAGGGCGGAATTGTTCCGCTTCCGGATCAATGCCTGAAGGGTATGCGTGATTTGTGCGACCAGCACGGCATCTTGCTGATCTTTGACGAAATCCAATGCGGCATGGGGCGTACCGGTAAATTATTTGCACATGAATGGTCAGGCATAGAGCCTGATATCATGGGGATAGCCAAAGGTATCGGCGGCGGATTTCCACTCGGCGCATGCTTGGCAACCGAGAAAGCCGCGAGCGGTATGGTGGCGGGATCTCATGGATCAACATACGGTGGTAATCCCTTGGCCTGTGCAGTTGGTGGCGCAGTCATGGATATTGTTTCCACAGACGCGTTTTTAGGTGAGGTTAGTGCAAAAGCCGGTCGATTGCGTCAACGTCTGGAAGGGCTGATTGCAAGCCACCCCGACGTTTTTGTAACCGTGCGCGGTGTTGGCCTGATGCTGGGCATTGAATGCAAAGTGACCAATCTTGATGTGGTGAATGCAGGTTATGATCAACAGATCCTGACCGTGCCGGGCGGGGCCAATGTGATCCGTTTGCTGCCACCTTTGAACATCTCAAACGACGAAATTGACGAAGCCGTGGCGCGGCTTGATAAAGCCGCCACAGCGATAGAGGCAAACCTATGACCGATTTTCTGGATATCAACAAAACCGATGCAAGTGATTTGCATAATATTTTGGACCAGGCAAAAACGATGAAAACTGCCCGCGCCGACATGCCCAAAGGCACGCCCGATGCGGACACACCGTTGGCCAACCACATGGTCGCCTTGATTTTTGAAAAACCGTCTACCCGAACACGCGTGTCATTTGATGTAGGTGTGCGCCAGATGGGCGGGCAATCGATGATCTTGACCGGATCCGAGATGCAACTGGGGCATGGCGAAACCATTGCCGATACCGCGCGCGTTCTGTCGCGCTACGTCGACATGATCATGATCCGTACCTTTGATGAAAACGTTTTGCTGGAAATGGCGGAATATGCATCCGTTCCTGTGATAAACGGTCTGACTGATCGCAGTCATCCCTGCCAGATTATGGCCGATGTAATGACCTATGAGGAACATTATGGCTCGATCAAAGGTAAGAAAGTCGTCTGGATGGGTGACGGTAACAATGTCTGCACCTCGTTTTTGCACGCTGCAGGCCAGTTTGGCTTTGACCTGACTTTTTCAGGCCCGTCCAATTTAGAACCCGAGCCTGAAGCCATCGGGTATGCCCGCAAAAACGGTTCTACTGTTGAAATTGAACGTAATGCGCAAAAAGCTGTTGAAGGGGCTGATCTGATTGTCACCGACACGTGGCTATCGATGCACGATAAACAATCAGCACGCGAACGTCGCCACAATATGCTGCGCCCATATCAGGTGAATGCTGAACTATTGGCGCATGCCGGTGATGACGCCGTCTTTATGCATTGCCTGCCGGCGCACCGCGAGGAAGAGATCACATCAGAAGTGATGGACGGCCCGCAATCGGTTGTATTCGACGAAGCCGAAAACCGACTGCATGCACAAAAAGCAATCATGCGGCATTGTTTGGGTGTGTAGGGCGGAATTTTAAGCACACGATCTCTAAGGTTATTGTTTTATACCGTTATGGAGTGGGAAATTGAAAAGCATCAATAGCATAAAATCGCTTGAGAGGTTTGGCCGTATTCGTCTTTCCAAGCACTTTTTTATGCGTGATTTTTTGCATTCCGAAATTGGGAACTTTTATAAGATCCCAAACATCCCTGACGACCCAAAGCTTGCGATTGCAGCAGGTGAAAAGCTTTGCCAAGAGTTGCTTGATCCAATATTTGAAACATTTGGGAATGTTATTGTTCGCTCTGCTTACCGGGCTCCGGCAGTCAATAAGTTTGGCAATGAAAATGGGTTAAACTGTGCGATGAACGAGAAAAATTTCGCAGGACATATTTGGGACAAACGTGACAACAAAGGGCGTATGGGGGCTTGTGCCAGCATTGTTATCCCTTGGTTCTCTGACCAATATGAACACGGCAGAGATTGGCGTGATCTCGCGTGGTGGTTGCATGATCATCTGCCCTATTCAGCGATATATTTCTTCCCGATACGCGCGGCATTCAACTTAACGTGGCGGGAAAGCCCGGAACGGACGATTTCGTCCTATATAGCACCAAAGGGAAAACTTCTGCGATCAGGTTCCAAGCCGGATGAATCTAGTGAAATTCGCGCCAAACGGTATGCCGATTTTCCAAAATTTCAAGGTATAGACTATCCTCGAATTTCAGAGCGGTGGTCGTAGCATGACACCTCCGACGTCAAAAACTTGGCAACCAAAGGGTGTCGGGAGTTTATACGCTGCTTAAAGCAGGCCAGAAACGGTCGCCGTCTGCTATAAAACCCTGTTTGTTTTTCAACCATTTCGCCTGAATGTTATCATTGTAATTCAGGTAAAGCTTACCGTTTTCAATCGTCCAGTTTTCAGCCTGTGTTGAATAGAGCTTCTTTCTGGCCGCAACCGCCCAAGCGCAAAAACCGCCATATTGCGGGGCGAAACGTTCTGGTGCGGCGGCAAAGGAATCGCGGTTCTGCGCCGAGGCAAAATGCCATGCCACACCATTCCAGTCCGCCGCATATGTATGAGATCCAACAATAGGTTTATTTTGGGTAAAATACGCCACTACATCGGTGCCGCCCAGTGCAATACCGTCAACTGAATAGACCGACTGCGCCCGGTAGGTGGTCGGTACCAATGTTTTATAAACCACACCAAAACCGATAAGTGCGGTAACTACCCCGCCGCTGGTAAGGAACCTGCGTTTCGACATTTTCAGCATAAACTATCCTCCGTCTGGCCAATGGCTAGCACAAACCTGTAACGGGGTTAAAACACATCATATCAATTCGTTTTGAGTTTTTGTAACGTCCAGTTTTATCGGTCAGAAACGTGGTTCACCCCGTCAGACCATTTAATCGGGCCCAATTCAGCTGGGTCCACACCTTCCAGAGCGGCGACATTGATGCTGTATTCATTCGGGTTTGATCGTCTGCGGTGATGAGTGTAAATCCCGCATGTCGCACAAAAGTAATGTTTCGCAGCACCCGTGCCCCACGTATAAAGCGTCAGACTATCCGCGCCTTTCACCACCTCGACCCCACTTGGGTATTCTGTGGTGGCGGCAATCGCTCCGCGACGGCGGCAAAACGAACAATTGCAACGCTGTGCAGTGTTTAGCCCGTCTTTCAATTTCACGCGCAGTTCAACCGCGCCGCAATGGCAGGTTAGTTTCTTCCAGTCGCTCATTGTTTTCTCCTGACTATGGGTATGGTTGATACACGGGTTGCAAATGTGGGTTCGTTTGGTGGGCGAAAATCACATTTTCGCCAAAACGCGGGACCGCCCAAATACAGCCACAAGGGGAATGCTAAAACAATCCCGACTATAAATCCGCCGATATGCGCCCAATAGGCGATGCCACCGCCTGTTGATGCGCTCAATAGGCCGCCGAAAATCTGAAAAATCATCCATGCGCTTAAAACCACCCAGGCAGGCCACGTGAACATGCGAACGATGATAATCAGGACTAAAGCCACATCCACGCGCGCCTTTGGATAAAGCAACAGATAAGCCCCCAGAACGCCTGAAATTGCCCCGGATGCACCGACCATCGGCATGTTTGAAATTGGGTTCGATAAGATATGCAATGCGCCTGCACCAATGCCGCAGATAAGGTAGAATATCAGATAGGGGATATGTCCCATTGCATCTTCGACATTGTCGCCGAATATCCACAAGAAAAGCATGTTCCCGGCAAGATGCAGAATGCCACCATGCAAGAACATCGAGGTCAGGGCCGTGTAATAATGGTTTCCGGCAGTGATATTTGCAGGGATCATTGCCCAGTTATCAAAAAAGGATACAATAGATGGCCCACTCATCATCGGAAAGTAGAGCGCAAAGACGAAAATATTAAACACCATCAGGCTCCAGGTCACAACGGGACGTTGGCTTGACGGGTTGTGATCGCGTATCGGGAACATGGGGGTGTTATCGTCCTAAAAAGATGTATTGCCTTGGGCCATCATGTAGCCGATGGCACCCGCTGCAAGTACGGCCGTTATAACGGCAAAGCTGATTTTCCAAACTGAGTAGGGGCGCGCACCCTGTACTTTACCAGTGCTTCCATTAACCACAAAGCGGTAAGTTTTGCCACGATATTTGTAAGCGGCCAGCCAGACAGGCAGCAGGATATGTTTGAAGGTAAGAATGCCCACTTCAGTATCAAGCGTGCTGATCCTTTGGCGGTCACCGCCAATGTCGAATTTTACGTCACGCACGATCATACGGTTCATATAAGCGCGGGCTTCTTTATAACCCTCATCCAGCCCGACCGTGTAGCTTTCAGCACGAAAACCCGCCAGATACTCAGGTCTGTAGGGTTCCATTGAAGACAAATCCCACGGTGCAAGCCCGTCAGTGTAATCTTTGGGTAAGCTATTAGAGCCAAGCACCAGCACATCATCAAAAAAGCGCGCAACACGGCCTGATGCCGGTGACCAACGCACTTTTGGGACTTGGCGCATCTGGGTTTGGCGTTTGCCGTTAACGGTCACAGTTACTCGTTTTGTGACGTAGTAAACCGTACCGCGCTGGCCCGTGTAATCGGATGTAGTTTGCGCGTCATACGTCCAGTAAGGCACATAGATGCCTTGCATTTTGCGCCCCTTGCGCGCGTAGTCCTTCAAGCCGTTCGGAGCAAACCAAAGCCGGCCCAACCATTTGGTCATATTCCCGCGGGCTTCTCTTTCCGCCAGTGCAAAAGGCAGCAGAGCTTTGGGTTTGATCTGTTTGTCAGTGCCGGTATCGGTCACTACGGGTGTTGCGCAAAACGGGCATTCGGCGGCATGTGTATTTGGCTCGAACTCCACATGTGCGCCGCAATTTTCGCAAGAAATCGTACGCCGTTCTTCCATATCGAATTCCGGCAATTGATCCTTCACCGCTTTGCGAAAATCCATCTCGCGTATGGATTGACCGCGCCAGCCCACGCGGTTGGTAATCTTTTGTGTAGACCCGCAATGATCACATTCCATCATGTCGGTACCGGGGCTGAAACGCAGATCAGACCCGCAAGTATTACAGGGAAACTTATGTTCTTCGACCGATGTGGTCATGAGTGTCTATGCTTCCGGCGGAGGTGGGGGGGCAATGGTGAATAGTTGCGCCAACTCGGCAATGTCACCCGCAGCTTTCCAACCGTCCAGCCCGACGGACCAGACATATGTATCGCGCTTCAAAGTCCCGTCACCGGCCATGCGGCCAAGGTTTGCCTTTGAAAACGGCCCCGTGGTTTTGCCTTTTTCAGCGATATGCCAAACCCGTTCAACCACGGGGGGCGGCGGTGGCATTTGACTGGCAGGGGCGGTCGTGCGAGGCCCCCACGGTCCTGCATTTTGCATTTGACCTGCCATTGCCATGCCCATCCCCATTCCAAGGCCTGCACCCATGCCGCCACCGCCATTAGGGTTGCTTGCGGCCTGTGTCATCGCTTCGGCTGCTGAATATTGGGTAAAACTGCCCAGATCACCTGCAAGCCCCATGGATGTACGTTTATCTAATGCTGCCTCCACTGCGGGTGGCAAAGAGATATTTTCGATATAGAGGTTGGGGATTTCCAAACCAAATTCTGCAATGGAAGGTGCAATATGTGTCGCCAGCAACTTACCCAGATCGGGTGTATTTGCGGCCATATCCAAAACAGGTATACCGCTTGCGGCAATCGCGGCAGAGAACCGTGACACGATGATATTGCGAATAGCATATGAAATTTCATCCATAGTGAACTCGCCATCAGTGCCGACAATTTCCGTCATGAACAGGGCCGGGTCAGACACTTTCACTTCATAGGTGCCATAAGAGCGGATACGCAAAGGTCCAAATTCAGGATCGCGTACAATCACCGGGTTTTTCGTACCCCATTTCAAATCCTGAAAACGCGTGGTGTTGATGAAATATATTTCAGTTTTGAACGGGCTTTGAAAACCGTGATCCCAATGCTGTAATGTCGTCAGGATCGGCATGTTGTTGGTTTCCAACAAATAAAGCCCGGGGCTGAACACATCCGCCAATTGACCTTCATGGATCATTACTGCGGCTTGCCCCTCACGTACTGTCAGTTTGGCGCCGTATTTAATGGCATGATCTTCACGCTCAAACCGCCAGACAAGTGTATCGTCAGTGTCGTCCGTCCAGTGAATGACATCGATAAACTCACCGGTTAAAAAATCTAGAATACCCATGTTTATCTTCCTTTTTTAACTTTCGCCTTTGGACATCAGGTCTTGGGCGATCTGTTGAATGATTGGATGCGCGGCCTTGGCGGTCATGCCGATTTGAAGTCGCTTATCATACAGCATCTGCAATAGATATGTATCGTGACGTGTCAAAAATGCAAATTCTTCGTCGTCGTTAAAAATAGACGGGCGCGCATCTGGACTGTCGTTTGTCAGACCCAATGCCTGTGTCATTTCCTCTTGGATACAGGATTTGCGCATCAGTTCGGGGTGCTCGGTTTTAATCACGATAACGGCACTCCAGTAACCTGCAACAGACGCATTATTGTCTACAATATATGACGCATAAGCCTCACAGCGCACACTTCTGGGGCTTGATTTGATCTCACGGGCTATCTGCGGGCTTAGATGTTTGATCTGGCCCGCAAGCTGATCGATATACTCACGCTGCTCGTCCGCGTTCAGAAATAAAACCGAAAAATTGGCATTCTTGGAATTTGTTAACCGAATATTCAGGCCCGACAACCGTGCCAGACGTGACGCATAACTACGCACATATGCGGTATCTTTCGCTCGTTGATCCTGCTTCACAGACGGACCGAAGTTTATGCCGATACGGATCGGCTGTTCCCACCTGCGCAACGGGCTGGCAACGCGTTGGTTTATGCGCTGGCCATCACGCGTTGTGTGTTCTTCGAATAAGGCCACGGCTGTGAAATTTTTAACCAGATCTTCGGTTGTAAAAGGCGCGTCAACAGGGTCAAAATCCTGTCGTAAATACCCTTTGGCA
>JAJFHY010000009.1 GCA_021775375.1 Amylibacter sp.
AGTAATTTCAATTGATCGGCTTCCAGTTCCGCCTTCACAATCAAAACAACATTTTGCCCCGCCTCCAGTAAATCACGGAACTTTTCCAGCGTGTCGGAAAACACTGTGACCTCATATAATCCTGTCGGATCAGACAGTTGCACAAAGGCAAAGCGATTGCCGCGCGCCGATTTGCGTTCCTGCTTGCCCGCAACCGAGCCTGCGATTTTTGCCACTACCGTGCCGCCTGCCGCTTTTTGGTGCAGTTCGTCCAGCGTCAGCACATTCTTGCGTTTCAATGCACCCGCATAGTCATCCAGCGGGTGCCCCGACAGATAGAACCCGATCGCGGTATGTTCTTGACCCAAGCGTTCATTGGGCAACCAATCCTCGGGCATCGGCAGACGCGGCGCCGGCAAAGCTTCGCCCGCATCGCCGAACAAGCCACCCTGTGCCGAGTTGCGATCTTCATGCGTCGCAGCCGAATAGGCCACCAGTTGATCGACACTTTCCAGACATTTGCGGCGGTTCGCATCCAGTAAATCGAACGCACCCGCGCGTGCCAGCATTTCCACCGGACGCTTACCGACGCGTTTTAGATCAACGCGCCGCGCAAAATCAAACAGGTCGGAGAAATCACCGCCTTCAGCGCGGGCATCCGTAATCAGCCGCATCGCCTCGGCGCCGACGTTTTTCAAGCCGCCCAGCGCATAAGCGATTTGGTCGTCCTTTACACTGAACAGCGCATCAGAGCGGTTCACACAAGGCGGGATGACCGTGATCTCCAGCCGTTTCACTTCCTGATGAAAGACATTCAGCTTGTCGGTCAAATGCAGATCGCAATTCATCACCGAGGCCATGAATTCAACCGGATAATTCGCTTTTAACCAGCCCGTCTGGTAAGACACCACCGCATAGGCCGCCGCGTGGGATTTGTTGAAACCGTAATTGGCAAACTTGTCCAACAGGTCCCAAACCTGATTGGCCTTTTTCGTATCCACCCCGTTTTCAGCCGAACCTTTCAGGAATTTCGGCTTTTCCTTATCCATTTCTTCCTGGATTTTCTTACCCATCGCACGGCGCAACAGGTCAGCACCACCCAATGAATACCCCGCCATTTCCTGCGCAATCTGCATCACCTGTTCCTGATAAACGATAATGCCTTGGGTTTCGTCCAGCAGATGATCGATGGACGGATGCATCAGTTCGCGTTCCGCACGGCCGTTTTTCACATCGCAAAACATCGGGATGTTTTCCATCGGGCCGGGACGGTAAAGCGCCACCAATGCCACAATATCTTCGATACAGGTGGGCTTCATGCGCCTGAGCGCATCCATCATGCCGCTGCTTTCCACCTGAAACACAGCCACGGTTTTGGCGGACGCATAGAGGTCATAAGTCGCCTGATCTTCCAGATCAATCGCACCGATATCTATTTCAATGCCACGCGCAGCCAGAAAATCCACAGCACCTTGAATAACCGTCAGGGTTTTCAGACCCAGAAAGTCGTATTTTACCAATCCGGCCTGTTCGACCCATTTCATATTGAATTGGGTTGCGGGCATTTCCGAGCGCGGATCTTTGTAAAGCGCCACCAGTTCGTCCAGCGGTCTGTCGCCTATAACAACCCCTGCCGCGTGGGTAGAGGCATTGCGCAACAATCCTTCCAACTGGCCCGCATAGTTCAGCATGCGGTCAACGACCTCTTCTTCCTTGGCCATTTCACGCAAACGCGGTTCATCTGCCAGAGCTTTTTCGATGGAAACCGGTTTTACACCATCCACAGGGATCAGTTTTGAAAGTCGATCAACCTGCCCGTATGGCATCTGCAAAACACGGCCCACATCACGCACCGCAGCCTTGGACAGCAAAGCACCGAAAGTAATGATCTGGGCTACTTTATCGCGACCATATTTTTCCTGCACATAATGGATCACCTCTTCCCGGCGATCCATGCAAAAATCGATATCGAAATCGGGCATCGATACACGTTCGGGGTTCAGGAAACGTTCGAACAGCAGCGAATACCGCAACGGGTCAAGGTCGGTAATGGTCAACGCATAGGCCACCAAAGAGCCCGCACCCGAACCGCGTCCGGGCCCAACGGGAATATTGTGTTCCTTGGCCCAATAAATAAAATCCGCCACGATCAGGAAATAGCCGGGAAACCCCATGCCTTCGATGATTTTCAGCTCGAAATCCAGCCGTTCCTGATATTCTTCCACAGTTGCCGCATGCGGGATAACTTTCAGACGTTCCTGCAGACCCTCATTAGCCTGACGGCGCAATTCTTCAATTTCGTTATCTGCAAATTTCGGCAGTAATGGCGCGCGTTTATACACCTTGAATGCACAGCGTCTGGCGATCTCGACCGTATTTTCAATCGCCTCGGGAATATCCTCAAACAGTTTGACCATCTCGTCTTGCGACTTGAAGTAATGTTCAGGTGTCAGACGCCGGCGGTTTGCCTGCTGATCAACATAAGCGCCTTCTGAAATACAAAGTAAGGCGTCATGGGCCTCATACATTTCGCTTTTGGGAAAATGCACATCATTGGTCGCAACCAACGGTATCTCCAGATCATAGGCCAGTGCCAACATCGGCCCTTCAGTTATTTCCTCCACAGGCGTGCGCGGATGTTCCCCGTCAGGATGGCGTTGCAACTCCATATAAAACCGGTCTGGATAAATCCCGGCCATTTGCTGCACCAATGCGCGCGCCTTGTCAGTTTGGCCGTCCTGCAACAACTGCCCCACAGGGCCAAGTGCGCCGCCCGACAAACAGATCAATCCGTCTGAATACGTAGCCAACTGTTCCAAAGTGACATGCGGCAAAGCATCTCCCGCTTCTAGAAACGCACATGAGTTCAGCTTCATCAGGCTTAAATAACCCGCTTCATTCTGCGCCAGTAAAACAATCGCTTTAGCCGCTGGCGTCTTTTCGCCTTCCCGCACATTCGCAGCATAAGCTAAATCGAACTGGCACCCGATAATCGGCTGCACCCCCGCTTTTGAAGCGGCTTCAGAGAACTCCAACGCCCCGAAAAGATTATTGCTATCGGTTACAGCCACCGCAGGCATTTTTGCCTTTATACACATATCGGGCAGTTTTTTCATCTGCACGGCCCCTTCCAACAGGGAATAGGCGGTGTGGACACGAAGGTGGATGAATCGGGGTTGATTGGACATGGCGCGACACTAACTCAGCTTTCATTACAGGGAAAGCGGTTGCAAAACTTATCTTAGCGTTTAAATCTGTTTTAACCTGTTTGATCATATGAACAAAAGACCGCAGCCATTAGGGGGCACCATATTTAAATGACATGCCTATTCACGAAAGTATTTGGTGAGCGCAACACCGGAGCCACCTATCTGGGCAAGTTGATCGACAAGAATTTCGCAACCGACAGTCTGCGCGGTGATTTCGGCGTTGATAAACGCGTGATGCGGCTTGTGTTGCAAACCTATAAGCCCAAAGAACGTCCGTTTCACAATAACCGCATGCAAGACGAATATCACGAGCGTATCCTCTATTCCGACTTTGGTTGGAAACACGCGGCCCCGCCGATTGATGTGATCCGGGCTGCACCGCATTCGCAAAGCACGTTGTTTGTTTTAATCACAAAACACCCAGTGCATTTTTTGACATCCCTGCACGCACGGTCCGAAAATCCACTTTTGACTGACGACGAAATACCGTTTGAAAAATTTTTAACATCGGAGTGGCCGCTATCAATACGCGACAATCTGGGTGTGGAAAAACTGGAAAGCCCGATTGACCTGTGGAACCGTAAAATGCAGGCGTATCAAAAAGTTATGGAAGTAGCGCAGAATGTAATTCACATCCGTTATGAAGATCTTCTATCTGATTTTGAGGGCCAGATGGACCGCATTGCAGAGCATATCCCCAAAATTACCCCAGGTTACGGCAACATTCGCCGTTCAATCAAAGCCAAGGACAATATGCGCTATGAAGATTATCAGCGTCGCTATAAGTATCACAAACTAAAGGTCGACCACAAAAAGCGTGATCTGGAATATATTTACCGTAAAATTGATAGCGAAACGATGGATATGCTTGGCTATCGCGAAGTATCATAAAGATCGCTTTACTATACGCATATTATACGTTTTATTTTGAAAGTGCTTCCTTATTATATGGTGTTTTGTATCTTCGCTAATTCCGCCAATGTGATCTAGGTTACACTATAGCTTGCCGTTTTTGGCGGGCACTTGACGGCTTGGGGAGGTATCATGTCAATCGCGTTTCTTCTAAACGGAGAGATCACAACAGTATCGGATGCGCCATCCACGCGCACGCTGCTTGATTACCTGCGCGAGACACGCGGCCTGACCGGCACCAAAGAGGGCTGCAACGAGGGCGATTGCGGGGCTTGCACCGTAATGGTCAGCGACGGCAAAACCCACCGCGCGATGAACGCCTGCATTCTGTTTTTACCGCAACTTCACGGCAAATCCGTGCGCACGGTTGAAGGGGTTGCCTCTGGCGATACAACGCACCCCGTACAAACTGCAATGATCGAAAAACACGGCAGTCAATGCGGTTTTTGCACGCCCGGTTTCATCATGTCGATGACTAGCGCCCATGCGAACGGCGCCACTGATCATGATGACCAACTGGCAGGAAACCTTTGTCGATGTACGGGCTACGCGCCCATTATCCGCGCCGCTGTTGCGGCTGAAAAGGCGGATAAACCAAGCTGGATCGGTGAAGACGCCAAAGCATTGAAGAAGTTAAAAGCCAAAGCCATTCACCCTGAAACCTCGGATGAATTGGCCGCATGGTATACCGCCAACCCCGACGCCACCTTGATTGGTGGTGCGACAGATGTGGGGCTTTGGGTTACCAAAAAACTCGCTGATCCGGACAGCATTTGCTTTACAGCACAAATCAATGACATGCGCCGGATTGAAACTACCAAAGACGGTCTAAACATCGGGGCGTCTGTTACTATCGCCGAATTGCGTGATGCCGTCACACCGATCCATCCCGATTTTGCCGAAATGCTGCGCCGTTTTGCGTCCACACAAATCCGCAATGCCGCCACCATCGGCGGCAACATCGCCAACGGCTCGCCCATCGGTGACGGCCCGCCCGCGCTGATTGCATTGGGTGCTACGTTAACTTTACGCAAAGGTGATACACGCCGCGAAATCCTTCTACAGGATTTCTTTATTGATTACGGCAAACAAGATTGCGTGCCTGGCGAATTCGTTGAAAGCATCTTTATTCCTGCACAAGAAGATCGCTTGAAATGCTACAAACTGACCAAACGTTTTGATCAGGATATTTCCGCCGTTCTGGGCTGCTTCAACATCCACATCAAGGACGGCTTAGTCGCCTGTTGCGCCATCGCTTATGGCGGCATGGCTGCCACCCCAAAACGTGCATCGCATGTTGAGGAAGCACTATTGGGCCAACCGTGGACGAAAGAAACCATCGCGGCAGCACTGCCCGCGTTCGCGATTGACTTCACCCCGATGTCCGACATGCGTGCATCGCGCGAATACCGCCTGAAAGCTGCCCAAAACATGCTGCAACGCTACTTTTTGGAAGATTTGGGCGAAGCGCCGCGCGTATTGGAGGCCACATCATGAGTGTTGCCAGCCCCGCCCCGCATGACGCCGCCCTTTTGCATGTCACAGGCAAAGCCCGTTACGTCGATGACGTCCCAATGCCGGCAAACACACTGCATTTGGCATTTGGCTTGTCAGATATTGCCCACGGCGAAATCACAAGCATAAATCTGGACACTGTCAAAGCTGCTGACGGGGTTGTAAGGGTACTGCTGGCGGATGATCTGCCCGCCGAAAATGACGTCTCACCTTCCGCCCAGGACGAGCCGCTTTTGGCAATGGGTAGCGTACATTACATCGGTCAGCCAATTTTCTGCGTCATTGCCACCAGCCATCTGGCTGCGCGCAAAGCGGCTCGGTTGGGGCGGATTGAAATTGCAGAGAAACCCGCGATCCTGAGCATTGACGACGCCCTTTCCGCTGATAGCAAATTCGAAGAGCCGATTACCTTTTTGAAAGGCAACCCAGAGGATGTTCTGTCACAATTTGGCGCAGAGCAAACTGTCACCGGCAGTTTTGAATTGGGCGGTCAGGAACATTTTTATCTGGAAGGCCAAGCCTCGCTGGCTTTGCCGCAAGAAAATGGCGATATGGTTGTGCAGTCATCAACCCAGCACCCCAGTGAAATCCAGCACAAAGTGGCAGCCGCCCTTGGCAAACCATTCCACGCCGTGCGCGTCGAGATACGCCGTATGGGTGGTGGTTTTGGCGGCAAGGAAAGCCAAGGCAATGCATTGGCGGTTGCCTGCGCAGTTGCTGCACAAATAACAGGTCAGCCCTGCAAAATGCGTTATGATCGCGATGATGACATGATCATCACCGGCAAACGCCACGATTTCCGTCTGGAATATACCGCTGCATTCGACACAAACGGCAAAATACAGGCCGTGACCATGCACCAATTTGCCCGCTGTGGCTGGGCGCTTGATCTGTCCATGCCTGTCGCTGATCGCGCCATGTTACATGCCGACAACGCTTACAACCTACCACACGTCCGCATCATTTCGCACCGGTTGAAAACCAACACCCAATCCGCCACCGCTTATCGCGGTTTCGGCGGACCGCAAGGTATGGTGCAGATCGAACGTATAGTTGATCATATCGCGCATAAACTGGGACGTGACCCATTGGATGTACGCCGCGTGAATTTCTACGAAAACGGCCAAACCACGCCCTATCACATGACCGTTGAGGACAGCGTAATTGCGCCCTTGGTCGATCAGTTGCGCAAAACCTCGGATTATGACACGCGGTATACGGCAATTCAGAAAGATCATGCAGACAATCCCGACAGTATCCTCAAACGCGGCATTGCCCTGACACCTGTCAAGTTCGGTATCAGCTTTACCCTGACACACCTTAACCAAGCGGGTGCTTTGGTGCATATCTACGCAGACGGTTCCGTGCAGCTTAATCACGGCGGCACTGAAATGGGTCAAGGGCTGTTTACCAAGGTGGCGCAAGTGGCGGCGACAACACTTGGCGTGCCTTTAGACCAGATCAAAATCACCGCAACGGATACAGGCAAAGTACCGAACACCTCTGCCACGGCAGCCTCATCGGGGGCTGATCTGAACGGCATGGCGGTTAAAAACGCCTGCGACACACTAAAGACGCGCATCGCCGAATTCCTTGCGCCCAAGTATAATTGTAAGGCGTCTGATATTCGTTTTGCGGATGGCAAAGTCATCCTTGGCAAAGATGCAATCCCGTTCAATGAGGCAGCAAGCCTTGCCTATCAGAACCGCATATCCCTATCTGCGACAGGATTTTATGCCACCCCGAAAATCCAATGGGATCGCTTAAAAGGGCGCGGCCGGCCGTTCTATTATTTCGCATATGGTGCCGCCGTTACCGAAGTCATTCTAGACACGCTCACCGGTGAATACCGCATCTTGCGCACTGATATCCTGCATGACACCGGTCGCTCGCTGAACTCCGCGCTCGACATCGGTCAGATCGAAGGTGGATATGTTCAGGGTGCTGGCTGGTTGACCACGGAAGAGCTGGTTTGGGACGACAAAGGATCTTTGCAAACCCACGCGCCCAGCACCTATAAAATCCCCGCCTGTTCGGATCGCCCACAAATCTTCAATGTTGCTCTTTTCGATAATGAAAACACGGAAGATACCATC
>JAJFHY010000081.1 GCA_021775375.1 Amylibacter sp.
AGTAGAGCTTGATGGTTATGGGGCTAAATATCCGCATCAGCTATCGGGTGGTGAACAACAGCGTGTGGCACTGGCGCGGGCATTGGCACCTAATCCGCAGGTGATGCTGATGGACGAGCCGTTTTCGGGTCTTGATGACCGCTTGCGAGACGATGTGCGCGATGCGACGCTGGAAATTCTAAAGGCGGAAAATACCGCTGTTTTACTTGTGACACACGAGCCGGAAGAGGCTATGCGCATGGCCGACAGGATTGCCCTGATGCGCAATGGCAAGATTATTCAGGCCGGTGCGCCGTATAATATGTACAACGCTCCTGTGGACAAAGATGCAGCGGCGTTTTTCTCTGATATCAATGTGATAGCCGGCACGGTTAAGAATGCTTTGACGGAAACGCCATTCGGCCAATTTCTGACGCCGGGCATGGTGGATGGAACCGAGGTTGAGATTATTATTCGTCCGCAACATCTGAAGCTGGACTTTGATCGCCAAGGTCACGGGCCAAATCCAACCGTGAAAGACGGTGTTCCCGCACGCGGAGTTGTGAAGCGTGCGCGTTATCTGGGGCATCAAAGTCTGGTGGAATTCGTCATGGATTATGACGGCAGCATCCTGAAAGTTTTGGTTGCCGGTGTGTTTTTACCCAATGTCGATACTGCCATGTGGCTGTCAATGCGCCGGGATCGGTGTTTTTGGTTCGTAAAATAGGTAAAAATACGCAGGTGTGGCAATATTTATGTTCCAATCGTGTCTTTTCGGTTTGAACCTTCCTGAAAAATCCATAAATGTATGTCGACGAGATAAAACACAAAGCAAAGAATTGCTTTGTTACCAGTTTGGGAGAATTTAAATGTTTTTAACCACACCTCTGTTTATTCAGAATATCGGCCTGCCGGGCTTAATACTGATTGCTGTTGTTGTGCTTTTGATGTTTGGGCGCGGAAAAGTATCCAGCCTGATGGGCGAAGTCGGCAAGGGTATCACTGCGTTCAAAAAGGGCGTGTCTGAAGGCAAAGAAGAGATAGATGCCGCGATTGAAGACGCATCTGAAACTGCGAAAGACGTCACCCCTGAAAAAGATAAAAGCGAAAAGAGCTGAAACGCCTTTCGCATCTAAAGGCGTAGCTTATGTTTGATATTGGATGGTCTGAACTGATGATCATCGGTGTGGTGGCGTTGATCGTTGTCGGGCCGAAGGATTTGCCGATGATGTTTCGCAAAGTCGGCAATTTTGTCGGCAAGGCGCGGGGCATGGCGCGTGATTTCCAATCGGCGATGAATCAGGCCGCTGACGAAAGCGGTGTAAAAGACTTGGCTGACAGCGTGAAAAAAGCCGCTGATATCAAGGATGATCTATCAGTAAGCGGGATGAGCAATAAGGCCACCGAATTTGCCAAGAAATACGGCAATACGCAAAGCGCTGTGGATACAAAACCTGCCGCTGAAAAACCTGCATCCAAGAAACCAGCTGCGAATAAAGCGGCGGCCAAGAAGCCTGCTGCGAAAAAAACGACAGCCAAGAAGCCTGCAGCAATAAAGGTTGCCAAGAAAGCCCCCGCAAAAAAGGCTGCGGCGAAAAAACCCGCGACATCTAAGGCTAAAACATGAGCAATGGCATCGAAGACAGTTCCGCGCCGCTGATCGAGCATCTGACAGAACTGCGTTCGCGTCTGATCTATTCGATTATCGCATTGATAATCGGCATTTTAGTGACATTCTATTTTGCCCCGAGTTTGTTGACATTCCTTTTAGAGCCAACTGCGAAAGTGTTGATCTCATACGGGCAAAAGCCCGATTTTTCTACCTTTGCTGCTCAGGAAAACTTTTTCGTTTATTTCCGCATCTCAGTGCTGATGGGCTTTGCTCTGTCCTTTCCAGTCATCGCGTTTCAATTATGGCGCTTCGTGGCGCCGGGACTTTATAAAAACGAGAAGGGTGCGTTTTTACCGTTTATCGTTGCGTCGCCCATGTTGTTTTTGACCGGGGCTGCGTTTGCACATTATGCAGTCACCCCTTTGGCGATGAATTTTTTCATCGGTTTCAGTGATTTTATAACTGAGGGTGGCGATACTGCCGTGGGCGGTCTGAGCGAGACGGGCAATACGTTTATTCCGCGGGTTCAGGACATTCTGGATCTGACATTGAAGTTTATTTTTGCGTTCGGTCTATGTTTCCAGTTGCCGGTTTTGATGACGCTTTTGGGAATGGCGGATCTGGTTTCTTCTGTGGGCATGAAAAACATGCGCAAATATGCGGTTGTTGCTATCCTGACGCTGGCCGCGATCGTTACACCACCCGATGTTGTAACCCAAGTGATCCTGTTTGCGGTGGTCTATCTGCTTTATGAGATTTCGATACAGCTTGTTGCCGCAGTGGAACGCAAACGCGATAAAAAACTGCGTGAAGATGGTTATTACGATGACGACGAAGATGACGGTGATGAGGATGATGAATGAACGGTGATGCGCTGACACGGATTGCGGACGCGTTAGAGCGGATCAGCCCTAAACCGTTTGAAGCACCGGATTTCACGCAAGCTGATGCTTTTGTGTGGCATGTATCACCTGATCGCCTTGATCCCGTAACGCAGATTAACCGCGTTGATATAGACCTGTTGGTCGGTGTTGACCGCGCACGTGATACATTGTTGGTAAATACGACGCAATTTGCCAAAGGCCTGCCTGCGAATAATGCGCTTTTATGGGGTGCGCGCGGGATGGGGAAATCATCACTGGTCAAAGCAGTTCATGGTGCCGTTGGCGGCGTGATACTGGTTGAGGTGCAACGTGAGGATTTACCAAGCATCGGGCGTTTGTTGGCGATATTGCGGGCGGCAGATCAGCGGTTCTTGCTGTTTTGTGATGACCTGAGTTTCAGCAATGACGACACCCATTATAAATCGCTAAAAGCGGTTCTGGACGGCGGGGTTGAAGGACGGCCCGAGAATGTCGTGCTTTATGCCACATCGAACCGCCGCCACCTGATGCCGCGTGATATGATCGAAAATGAACGCTCTACCGCGATCAACCCTGCGGAAGCTGTGGAAGAGAAAGTTTCCCTGTCAGACCGGTTTGGTCTGTGGCTGGGTTTTTATGGCTGTGATCAGGATGGGTACCTCACAATGATCCGTGGCTATTGCGATGCTTACGGGATTGAAATTTCGGATGAAGACCTGCGGGCAGAGGCGATTGAATGGCAAGCCACACGTGGTAATAGATCAGGCCGTGTGGCGTGGCAGTTTGTGGTAGATTTGGCAGGCCGTAAGGGTGTTGTGCTGTAGGGCTGCCTTAGCTTAGCCAGTTGCCTTTGATAATCTGTGCTCGCGCATGAATGTATACAAGCCTGTGCCGATGATAATCGCGGCCCCCAGCAGTGTCAGGGCGTCAGGGCGTTCGTTGAAGATAAGCACGCCGACAATCAGAGAAAACAGCAAACGGGTATATCGAAACGGGGTGATGACGGCGGCGTCACCTGCACGCATCGCCGCAACAATACCGTAGTAGCCTGTAACACCGAATATCACGCCGCCCAAAAAGTAGCCGGCTTCCAGTCCGGTCACGGCGACCAGCGGGTCTGCGCGAAAGTACATCAAGCCAAGGCCCGCCAGAACCAAAGCGCAAAATGCCTGAAAGGAAACAACCGTAGAGGCTATATTTGCGGGGATGCGTCGTGTGATGAGATCACGAAATGTCACGCCGACCACCGAGATCAGAACGAAAAGAACCGATGGATCAAAGCTACTGAAGCCGGGTCTGATGATGATCATCACGCCGATAAAGCCTATGATAATAGCGCTCCAACGCCGCCAACCGACGGCTTCACCGAAGAACAGGGCCGCACCCATTGTAATGGCCAGCGGTGTAACCTGAAAAACGGCGGCAACAGTGGAAATCGGGACAAGCGACAATGATGTGACAAAGGCCATTGCTGCAATACCTTCGGCAAAGGCACGCAAAATAGTTGTGCGTGTCCAGGCGTGGCGCGCGAATATGTTGTGCCCTTTGAAACGCGCCATAAGGGCAAAGGCCGTGGCGCTGAACACCCCGAGCGTGATCAGGATTTGACTGGTCGTGATGGTCACGGAAAGCTGTTTTATAAACACATCTTCTAAGGTGAATCCGACCATAGCCAGTATCATCAGCAAAATGCCGTTCAGATTATTCATCGTAGCTTTCCAAGAGGGTTAGGCGCAAGCGTGCCATATCGGCTTGATCACGCGGTTTCTTACGCAGCATGGAAATCTGATTTTACCGTGCAGCGCAAGTATATTCTGGGGGCGGTTACAAGTAAGGTAGCGGATCAACGCTTTCGGTGCCGCGGCGTATCTCGAAATGCAGGAAGCTGGGGTCGCCCTTGGCGACTTTGGCGATGGTTTGGCCGCGTTTGACCTTTTGGCCTTTCTTCACTGATACATTCGCTACATTCGAATAGACCGTATAAAGATTGTCCGGATGGCGCAGCAAAATGATTGTGTTTTGACCAACCGATTTAGATATCAAAGCAATCTCGCCGCTTTCGGCAGCTTTTACTGATGTGCCTGATTTAGCGGCGATGTCCAAACCTTCGTTGCTGCCGGAGTAGCCGCGGATGATATCACCTTTGACGGGGCGTAAGAGTTTGCCAGATGCGCCGGGCGGGGTGCGGTCAGCCGCCAGATTCGGGCTTTCGGGTACCACGGCCGGGGCTACTGCGGCGGGCAAGGGTGTTTTGGCGCTGGGTGGTTCCGGTGTTTTTTCGATAGGTGCAAGAACGGCGGATTGAACGGTGCCGTCTTCTGCCACTGGGATCAGCAATTGTTGGCCTGTGCGCACTGACAGGTTACGGTCCAGGCCGTTCCATGATGCAAGGGCGGTAACTGATACACCGTAAAGTCGCGCGATGGAGTAAGCGGTTTCACCCTTTTCAACGACGTGGCGTATGGGTTCGGGACCTTTTTGAATAGTGCCCGATTGTGCCGGAGTTGCGCCTGCGCGGTCAATTGCCGCGGTGGCGATGGCTTCGATTGATCCATCAGCTGCCGGATCCGTCGTTGGTGTGATGACACCCTTGGGCAAAGCCAGCACCTCACCCCTGCGGGCAATATATGTCTCGGGCAGGCCGTTGTGTCGGGCTAGATCCTGTGCTGTCATGCCAACACGTCCGGCCAAATCAGCCATCGTATCGTTGCGATTTGCAACAATAACCTGATAGTTCGGGTATGTGATGACACCGCGGCTATCAGGCTGTGGTCTTGGTGCTATTGCACTTGTTTGTGATCCCGGAGGTGGATTAATCTGTGAATTCAGATCACTTAACGAGAAATCGCTGCATGCGCTCAATGCTATGGCACTGCAAAGTAATAGATATGGTTTAAGCGGGTATCGTGTTGTTTTTACTGCCATTTGCCCTAGTCCTGTTTAGCGGGTTTCAAGCCCCGTCTGATTTTGCTATTCCTGCCAAAAGCGGTACAAACCGCACTTCGGCAAGCTCTGTATAATTAAGCCCTTCCGGTGTTTTTTCAACCTTAATCAAGCTTTGAACCGCTTCGGCCTGACCCACCGGTAACACCATAATACCCCCCATTCGCAATTGTTCCAAGAGGTTTGCTGGGGGATCTTCTGCAGCGGCAGTCAAAAGTATGCGATCAAACGGGGCTTGATCGGCCATTCCAAGGCTACCATCGGCCGTTGTGATCACTACATTTTGTAATTTTAGAGCTTCAATTCGTCCGCGCGCCTTGATTGATAATAGACGGTGCCGTTCAACGGAATATACGCGTCGTGCAAGGTGAGACAGGATCGCAGCCTGATAGCCCGAGCCGGTTCCGATCTCCAGAACCTTGTCGCGTGGACCAATATCGAGTGCGTCGGTCATGCGGGCCACGACGCTGGGCTGGCTGATGGTTTGACCTGCGTCAATCGGCAGGGCCATGTCCTCTAGTGCGTGGGCTTTGAAATGGCCTTCAACGAACATGTCGCGCGGGACTTGTTCCATCGCTGACAGCACTTTATCGGGCACGCCTTTGTTACGCAGCATCAGCAGGAATTGCATCTGTGCTTCGGGGCTGAGCATTATTTGAATGCCTCTTGAAGTTTTGTCAGACTGTTATGGCAGGTCAAATCGGCATGCATCGGTGTAACCGATATGTAGTCTTCCAGATTGGCGTGAACATCTGTACCGGGCTTGGTGGCTACATGTTGCGAGCCCATCGTTACCCATAAATACCGACGCCCGTTCGGGCCGGTTTCGGCAACGGCATAGAAATCCGTATTGCTGCGGAAGCCTTGGGAAACTGCCTGCGTGCCTTTGCAGCTCGGGGCGGGAACGGGGGGGAAGTTTACATTGTAAAACAGACCATACGGGGCCTGTCCCCATGTGTCGGCGGCCAATATACCCCGGATAACATCAGCACCTTTGGCGCGTGCAGTTTCGAACGGGTCGTCCAGATCACGGTTGTCGGGGCCAAAGAACTGCGACAGGGCAATGGAATTTATACCGTGCAACGCGCCTTCCATTGCAGCACCGATTGTTCCTGAATAAAGCGTGTTTTGCGCCGCATTATTACCCCGGTTAATGCCAGACAGTATCAGGTCCGGCCTGTTGTCCATCACTTCGCTTATGCCTGCCAGAACACAATCGGCCGGCGTGCCGTCTACGGCAACTGTGCGCGGGGCGTTGTGAAAAACCCGCATTGGATTGACGAATGAAATGGCGTGTCCGACGCCCGATTGTTCGGCTTCGGGGGCAACTGTCCAGACTTCGCCATCCGGTCCTGCAAGTTCAGTTGCAATTTCAAGCATGACCTCCAAGCCGGGAGCCCTGATGCCGTCGTCGTTGGTGATGAGAATTCGCATGTTTGCCTGTTCGGTTATTGAGTTACCGTTTGGCTACACTATTGCAAGGTTTGTGGAAAGGGGGTGTGCATAAGAATTGGTGGTTATCGCCGAATGTTTGGGATGCCTTTGGCGAGGATATTTATCGCGATAAATATGATTTTACTTTGTTAGTTTTCTTAATGGTTTATAGATTAATTTTGATTATCAATTTAAGGCAGAGCATGCGGTATGTTTTAGGTCTGGTTTTAGTGGTTTTGGTCTTTATGCCTGCTGGTGCTAAGACGGATAGCCAAGGTAAGTGCAATGTTGATGGGATTGATTCATGCCGTATTCTGAGCAGTATGTATCATAACGGCGCTGGTGGATTTCCCATAGATAAATCGCGTGCTATAGCGTTGAAAGAAAGGCGGGGTTTGGAAGCGCGAACCGCGTGTGATGCTGGTGAATACGCCTTTTGTCTGGAATATTTGACGATTGTTTTGGAAGAGAAACATGATTTCAATAAGGATTGGTTTGTTGGTGAAGAGGTCACAATATCGAAAAAAGCGGAAGCTGCTGATTGGGTTGAAACATTACTAAATGAAAGCTGTGATACGGATGATATAGAAGGCTGTGCGGCACTCTTGGTGTTTTATACCCAGAGTGAGGTCACACGGTTTTTGATGAACCAGAGCGAAGCTGTTTCAGGGGATATCGGGGCAGTGTTGGATGATCGGTTTAAGAAAACCGAAGCCTTGAAAACACGCGTTGCTGATATCGGCATGGCACGCAAAAGTGAATTGGAAGACAAATGCGGTGCCGGTGATGCCAAGGCTTGTCAGCAATTTGCTGGGATTATTATATCTTCGAAATTAATGGCAATGCATAAAGTTACCACGCAAGAAGATATAAACAGCGCATATAGGGCTGCTTCAAAAAGTTGTTTTGCGGGTTTTTTGCCCGGCTGCACTAACTTGAGTATAGTTTTTGGGTATTTTCCACTTGATCAGCAATTATGGTTAGATACGAAACAGGCGGCCGAAGCATCTTGTCTAAACGGTAATGTTGTGGCATGCGACTTTCGTCTGGATTTCGGTTCTTCTATTTTCTTGGATGCGGATGACAAGTTGGATTTAATCAAACACAGCTGTGCAATAGGGTCGGGCCTAGCGTGCGATAATTTGGCAGTGAAGGCTATGAAGCGTTTTTCTGACAGTAAAAGCGATGCGGATGCACAAGAGGCATTGCAATATTATCGCGCGGGCTGCAATGCATCCCTTTTGATGGCATGTCATTATGTTGAACATTGGCCTGCCGTGAAAGCGTTTAGCCTTAGCCGTTAGGCAAGAATCCCATCCAATGCTGATGCTTGCGCGGTTTTTTCCACGTGGATTTTGCCCCAAATGCGCAAGAATTCCAGCAATGGGCGCAGGGTCTCGCCCTTTGGGGTCAGGCTGTATTCGACTTTGGGGGGGACGACCGCGTAGACTTTGCGCGCGATCAGCCCGTCCGCTTCCAATTCGCGCAATTGTTTGGTCAGCATGCGTTGGGAAACGTCGCCTACATCGCGTTTGAGTTGGTTGAAGCGTTTGGTGCCTGCCAGCAGGTGATAAAGGGCAACGCCTTTCCATTTGCCGCCGATAACATCCAATGCGGATGCAACGGCACATTGTGAATTGGGGTGATCCAGCATGAAAGTCTCCGTTACAGTATACTATATGTACCTATAGCACATAATTGTACTTACTTGTAATTTTTAGCCTTAAATGATTTCATGGAGAAAAGCATTACAAAAATGGAGAAAATGATGCGCGCTTATGGGTTTACCGAAGAGATTATCGCCCCGAATGCAGAATATCTGATGGAAATTGAGAAGGCTGAGCCGCAAGTGGGCCCACGTGACCTGCTTGTGAAGGTCGCATCCGTTGCGATCAATCCCGTTGACGTGAAAGTGCGGGGTCGGGTCAGTCCGGAAGCGGGTCAACCCAAAATTCTGGGCTATGATGCGGCCGGTATTGTAGAGGCGGTGGGTGCGGATGTGACACTGTTCAAGGTGGGTGACGCGGTGTTTTATGCTGGCGATATCACACGTGACGGGTCATTTGCCGACAAGCAGCTTGTCGATGAACGCATTGTCGGGCCAAAACCGAAAAGCCTGAGTTTCGGTCAGGCCGCAGCGATGCCGTTGACCAGTATTACTGCGTGGGAAATCCTGTTTGAACGTCTTGCGATCAAGCGTGACGGTAGTGACAAAGGTGTTTTGCTGGTTGTTGGCGGTGCGGGCGGTGTTGGGTCAATCTTGATCCAGTTGGCTAAAGCCCTGACTGATCTGACGATTATTGCCACGGCTTCACGTGATGAAACGATTGCGTGGTGTAAGGATTTGGGGGCGCATCATGTGATTACCCACCGTGAACCGCTGGCGGCGCAAATTGCCGCTTTGGGTGTCGGGCCGGTAAATTATACTGCGGCTTTGACCCACACGGATAAGCATTTTGCACAAATTATAGAAGCCGCAGCCGTTGACGGTAAAATTTGCCTGATTGATGATCCGGTATCTCTGGATGTGATACCAATGAAGGGCAAATGTCTGTCGCTGCATTGGGAAATGATGTTTGCCAGATCAATGCATCAAACCGCTGATATGATAGGGCAACATAATCTGTTGGCGGAAGTCTCGTCTATGTTGGACAAGGGTACCTTGCGGGTAACCGGCACCAGACATATGGGGGCAATCACGTTGGAAAACCTGATTGCTGCGATGAAATATCAGGCAACCGATACGGCCGTTGGGAAAACGGTTCTGGGGGAAGAATAAGCTGGTATTAAACCAGCTTACCATCCTTGTTGATGCGTGTCTTGCCACCCGTGTAGCCATGCAGGACTTCGGGCAGTTCCACTGACCCGTCTTTCTGCTGGCCGTTTTCCAGCACCGCGATTAGGCAGCGGCCTACGGCCAGGCCTGAACCGTTCAGAGTGTGGACAAATTCCGGTTTCTTTTCACCGTCGCGGCGGAAACGTGCGTTCATGCGGCGTGCCTGAAAATCACCGCAGACAGAGCAGCTGGAAATTTCGCGATAAGTGTCTTGTCCCGGCAACCAAACCTCGATGTCGTGGGTGCGACGTGCGCCAAAGCCCATATCGCCTGTGCATAGAACAACGGTGCGGTAGGGCAGGCCCAGTTTTTCCAGAATACCTTCGGCGCATTTGGTCATGCGGTTCAGCTCGTCGAGGCTGTCTTCGGGTTTTGTGATGCTGACCATTTCGACTTTTTCGAATTGGTGTTGGCGCAGCATGCCCGATGTATCACGCCCGGCGCTGCCTGCTTCCGAGCGGAAACATAGGGAATGTGCAACAAAGCGGTGGGGTAGGGCCGCGTCGTCTTGAATTGTGCCTGCAACGATGTTGGTAAGCGGCACTTCAGAGGTTGGCACCAGCCACCATCCGTTGGTGGTCTGATAGCTGTCTTCGGCGAATTTCGGCAACTGGCCTGTGCCGATCATCGCTTCGTCACGCACGATTACGGGTGTGTTGACTTCGGTCAGGCCGTTTTCGTTGATATGGGTGTCGAGCATGAATTGTGCCAAAGCGCGGTGAACACGAGCCACTGCACCTGAAAGAATGACAAAACGAGAGCCGCTGATTTTGGCGGCAAGCTCAAAGTCCATGCCGCCCTGGACGGCCGGTAAATCAAAATGTTCTTTTGGCGGGAAGTGCAGGGATAGTGGCATACCCCAGCGGTGGATTTCCACATTGTCATTTTCGTCCTTACCCAAGGGTATATCTTCAAATGGGCTGTTGGGCAGTGTCATCAATAAGGTTTGCAACTTGTCATCTTCGGCTTTGGCTTCTTCATCCAAAGCTGCGATTTCCGTCTTTTTGTCTGCAACCAGCAGGCGCAGGCGTTCAAACTCTTCGTCCAAACCTTGTGCTTTGGCGCGTCCGACTTCTTTTGATGCGGCGTTGCGTTCGGCCAGTGCTTGCTCGGCACTGGTTATTTTAGCACGGCGGCTTTCGTCAATTGCCAGAATTTCGGCAGACATTGGGGCGGCACCGCGCATGGCGAGGGCTGCGTCGAAAGCTTCGGGGTTATCGCGGATGGCGCGGATATCATGCATGGGGATCACCTGATAATGTTTAAGTTCGTATATACCATATATATGGTGGCTTATAGCCAAGTTTACAGCGGATTAAACCAGCTTGTTTGGGCAGGTTGTAAAAAAGCTTGAATTGGGCGGTTTTTACCCCACATAAAACCCACCAACGCGGCTTGTCTTCTTTAAATGTTAAAGATACTGTCCGCGGGATTGAAATGGGCAGAAACAACCTGCCGAATGACAAAAGGACTAATCCCATGTTTGTAAGCCCAGCTTATGCCCAAGCCGCAGGCGGTGCCAGCGGCATCACAAGCTTTATTCCACTGATTCTGATTT
>JAJFHY010000082.1 GCA_021775375.1 Amylibacter sp.
TTGGCAATAATACCCAATTTGCTTCAAAGGGTGGTTTGGTATTTGTTTCCGATGCCGCCCATTCACCACCGGGCCACCCTAACATACCACCCAGCAATCCTTTGTCCGGACGGCGTTCCAACAGGACAGCTCCGTCTTTGCGCTTGGTCACAAAACATGTTCCATAACGTGTCGGTATTTTAACCTTCGCAAGCTTGTTGGGCAAACCGTCAGCTACCCCCAATGCCCGCGCTTTGCATCCATTCTGCCATGGACAAATACCACATGACGGGTTGCGCGGGGTGCATATAGTCGCCCCTAAATCCATAATTGCCTGTGAATAATCACCAAATCGGCCTTGTGGCAACATTTTTGCTGCTAGACCGCGCAATGTCTCTTTCGATGTTGGCAATGGCGCCTCGACCAAATGATATCGCGCCATAACACGCTCAACATTGCCATCCAGAACTGTGGCAGATCTGTCAAAGGCAATGGATGCAATTGCTGCCGACGTATAAGGCCCGATCCCCGGTAATTTTTGCAATCCGGCCTCATCACTGGGAAATACTCCGCCATGATCATTGGCAACAACCCTTGCGCATTTCAACAGGTTGCGTGCCCGCGCATAATATCCAAGCCCGGCCCATGCCGCCATTACATCATCATCTTTGGCATTGGCTAAATCATACACCGTTGGCCAGCGGTCGATGAACTTCACAAAATAGTCACGCACCGCTGCAACTGTTGTCTGCTGCAACATAATTTCAGACATCCACACATGATATGGGTCAGGGTAAACACTGTCTGCGCGATCCTTTGGACTAACGCGCCACGGCATTTGACGGGCATTAAGATCGTACCAATCCAAAAGAATGGTAGCATCTGTCAATTCATTATCACGCAAACTTTATTACCCCAATGACCTTTATACGCTGGAAACTCGGCCCTGCTCGCGTAAGATAGCACCGAATGTATATTTTGGAAATCATGGCAAGAACCACACAAAATAAACCCGCTGTAAAATACAGCCCAAAACGCAAATCACGTGGATTTGTCCGTACAGGCGGTATTTTAAGTAAAGAAATACGCAAAGCTTCTGAAAAACGCGGCTTTGTAGAAACCCGGTTATTAACTCACTGGGCTGAATTTGTAGGCGAATCCATAGCCAAAATCGCACAACCTGTAAAAGTTAACTACGCCCGAGAAGGTTTGGGCGCGACCCTGACAATTCTATCAACAGGCGCAAATGCCCCAATGCTACAAATGCAATTACCGGTGATTATTGAGCGGGTAAATGCGTGCTACGGTTATTCGGCAATAAGCAAAATTAAGATAACCCAAACCGCTCCAACCGGATTTAATGAGAATCGAAAAGCTTTCGAACATCCGAAACAAGCGGAATGTCTCTCACCACAGGCGGTCAAAGATATTGACATGACCGTTGAAAATGTTTCCAACCAAGATCTAAAAGATGCATTGGCCCAATTGGGCAAAAACATCAAACAGAAGAAAATATAAAGGTAATCACATGCTTCGCAGACAGTTTATATCATACACGCTAGCCGCAACCGCATTATCATCCACACGTTTGATGGCACAAGATACCAAAGCTGTCGAAGCGATGGCAATGACAATGGGCAACCCGGATGCGACAGTTACTTTGTCTGAATATGCATCCTTTACATGCCCACATTGTGCAACATTCCATAAAGACGTTATGCCAAGCCTTAAAACTGACTATATTGATACAGGTAAGATCAATTTCATTTACCGCGAAGTTTATTTTGACCGTCTTGGCTTGTGGGCTGGTATGCTTGCGCGCTGTGGTGGGCCCGACAAGTATTTCGGTATTGCTGACATGCTTTATAAACGCCAGAAAGACTGGACAAAGGGCAGTGGTGCTGAAGTTGCCGAGAAGCTTTATAAAATCGGTCGCATTGCCGGCTTGAAAAATGAAGATATGGAAGCTTGTTTACAAGATCAGGAGATGGCCAAAGCTTTGGTGGCTGACTTCCAGAAAAACGCCGAGGCTGACGGAATAGATTCAACACCAAGCCTTTTAATCAATGGCGTTAATCACGGCAATCAATCTTACAGTGAATTGCAAAAGCTGCTTAATGAGCAACTGGAAAGCTAAGTGGCCAGTGCCCCTTTAAAAGGCCTGAAGGTTATAGAGCTGGCGCGTATTCTTGCAGGGCCTTGGGCTGGGCAAACACTGGCTGACCTTGGTGCTGAAGTGACCAAAATTGAAAGCCCCCAAGGCGATGATACACGCGGTTGGGGGCCTCCCTTTATAACCCATGACGGCGAAACTTCAGCAGCTTATTTCCATGCCTGTAATCGTGGGAAAAAGTCTATTGTAGTGGACTTAAAGAACGCAGAAGCGTTGCAGGGTTTAAAAGATCTTATAGCAAGTGCAGATGTGCTGATTGAGAATTACAAGGTCGGTGGGTTGGAAAAGTTTGGCCTGCATTATGAGGCCATCAAAGCAATAAACCCAAAACTGATTTATTGTTCTATCACGGGATTTGGTCAAACCGGACCATATGCCAAACGCGCGGGCTATGAT
>JAJFHY010000083.1 GCA_021775375.1 Amylibacter sp.
ATCCTTCCGAGATGGACGCATTGATGGATGAGAATGCCTATAAAGCCCATATCGGCTAAACCCACAGCAGGATTTCCCTATGCCATATAATTTGACAGACTACGCACCATACGATTTTGCCAACCGTCGCCATATCGGCCCCTCTACCGCTGAAATGGAAGAGATGCTGAAAGTTGTTGGCGCAACTTCTTTGGATGATCTGATCGATCAGACGGTTCCTAAAAGCATTCGCCAAAAAGAGCCTTTGGTTTGGGATGCTTTAACGGAACGCGCAATGCTATCCCGTATGCGTGATATTGCGGCGATGAATAATGTGCATATGTCTTTGCTGGGGCAAGGATATCATGGCACGGTTACACCGCCGGCTATTCAGCGTAACATTCTGGAAAATCCTGCTTGGTATACGGCTTATACGCCCTATCAACCTGAAATCAGTCAAGGCCGCCTAGAGGCCTTGTTGAACTTTCAGACAATGATCATTGACTTGACCGGTATGGAGATTGCCAACGCGTCATTGCTGGATGAGGCAACAGCCTGTGCTGAAGCGATGACAATGGGTCAGCGTATTTCAAAATCTAAAATGACGGCCTTCTTTGTGGATGAAAACTGTCATCCACAAAATATTGCGGTGATGCAAACGCGGGCAGCGCCATTGGGGATTGAGGTTATAGTCGGGTCGCCTGATGACATGGAAGCCGACAAAGTATTTGGTGCGGTTTTTCAATATCCGGGCACTAACGGCCATGTGCGCGATTTTACTGATCAAATAACGGCTTTGCACGAAAACAAAGCGGTTGGTGTGATTTCAGCTGATCCAATGGCTTTAACATTGTTGAAAGAACCGGGCGCAATGGGTGCTGATATTGCGGTTGGTTCCACCCAACGCTTTGGTGTTCCAATGGGGTATGGCGGGCCGCACGCGGCCTATATGGCGACGAAGGAAGCTTATAAACGCTCTATGCCCGGTCGTTTGATCGGCGTGTCCATTGATGCAAACGGTAACAAAGCATATCGTTTGTCATTGCAAACCCGTGAGCAACATATTCGCCGTGAAAAAGCGACATCGAATGTATGTACTGCGCAAGCTTTGCTGGCAGTTATGGCATCTATGTACGGTGTTTTTCACGGGCCTGAGGGTATTAAAGCGATTGCCCAACGTATCCATTGGCTGACAGCGCGTATGGCCAAAGGCATTGAAAGCATGGGTTTTACCATCAACCCGGCAGAGTTCTTTGATACGTTTACGGTTGATGTGGGATCACTGCAAACGGTTGTTATGCGTTCTGCGCGTATGGAAAAAGTGAACCTGCGCGCTGTGGGTGAAACCATGGTGGGGATCACGCTGGATGAGGCGGCTTCCGACAAAACACTGAACGCGGTTTGGCGGGCTTTCGGGTTGGCAAAGAAGAACTTTCCGGCTGATGCAGATTTCCGTTTACCGGCAGGTATGGCGCGTGAAACGCCTTACATGACGCACCCGATTTTTCATATGAACCGGTCTGAAGCGGAAATGACACGTTATATGCGCCGTCTTGCTGACCGTGATTTGGCGCTTGATCGCGCAATGATCCCGCTTGGGTCATGTACGATGAAACTGAATTCAGCCGCCGAAATGATGCCGATTACAGCTTACGGCTTTGCGAATATGCATCCGTTTGCACCGGTTTCTCAGGCAGGTGGGTATACATTTCTGATAAATGATCTGTCAGAAAAACTGTGCGAGATCACGGGTTATGACGCGATTTCGATGCAGCCGAATTCGGGTGCACAAGGCGAATTCGCGGGGCTTTTAACAATTGCCGCATACCACAGAGAACGCGGCGAGGGGCACCGAAACGTGTGTCTGATCCCGACCTCTGCGCATGGGACAAATCCTGCATCTGCCCAGATGGTTGGCTATAAGGTTGTTGTAGTAAAATCTGCTGAAAACGGCGATATTGATATAGCTGACTTCCGCGAGAAGGCCGAGTTGCATTCGGAAAATCTGGCAGCCTGCATGATTACATACCCGTCTACGCACGGTGTGTTTGAAGAAGGTGTGCGCGAAGTTTGCAAGATTATCCATGATTTGGGCGGTCAGGTTTATATGGATGGCGCCAATATGAACGCTATGGTTGGCCTGTCTAAACCGGGTGAAATAGGCGGCGATGTAAGCCATTTGAACTTGCACAAAACTTTTTGTATCCCGCACGGTGGCGGTGGCCCCGGCATGGGGCCGATTGGTGTAAAAGAACATCTTATCAAGCATTTACCGGGTCACTTTCATACGGGTGGCGTTCAGGGGGCAGTATCAGCGGCTCCGTTCGGGTCGCCCAGCTTGCTGCCGATTTCATGGGCTTATTGTCTGATGATGGGTGGCGAAGGAATGACGCAGGCGACCAAGTTTGCAATCCTGAATGCCAATTATATAGCCAAGCGTTTGGAAGGCGCATATGAAATCCTGTTCCGTGGCCCAAATGGTCGTGTAGCGCATGAATGTATTCTGGACACACGTCCCTTGGAAGACAGTTGTGGTGTAACGGTTGACGATGTTGCCAAGCGGCTGGTTGATTGCGGTTTTCACGCGCCAACCATGTCGTTCCCTGTGCCCGGCACTTTGATGGTGGAACCGACCGAGAGTGAACCGAAGGCAGAACTGGATCGTTTCTGTGATGCGATGTTGGCTATTCGCGCCGAAGCGCAGGATATCGAGGATGGTAAATTACCCCGCGATAACAATCCTTTGTGTAACGCACCGCACACCATGCGCGATCTGGTCGGCGACTGGGATCGGCCCTATAGCCGTGAACAGGCCTGTTTCCCCCCCGGTTCGTTCAAGATCGATAAATACTGGGCACCCGTGAACCGTGTGGACAATGCATATGGTGATCGACACCTGATATGTTCGTGCCCTCCGATGGAAGATTACGAGGACTAGGTGAGGTTTAGGAAATTCCGCGAACGTGCGGGATTGCCTTTGTTTCAAAAACGGGATTGAGTTACGGTGCCAAGAGTTTTCAAGGATGTAATGAAAGCCGCAGGAATTTAGCCGGAGACGCTCAAATGCAACAACACGGAACTCTGTTTAAGACATTACAGCTACCTTGCGGCGTCGTCTTGAAAAACCGGATTGCAAAGTCGGCGATGTCGGATTCTTTGGGTGATGGAACCGGGCATCCAACACCCGAACAAATAAGGCTTTATCAGCGTTGGGCCAAAGGTGGGGTGGCCGCATCGATTATTGGAGAGGTGCAGGGCAGTTCCGGCTACACCGAAAAGCCCGGCAATCTGGTGCTTAACACGGCTTCTGACCTGGCCCGGTTTCGGGAACTTGCCAAGCAGGGTGGCGAAAACGATACTCTGCTCTGGCTGCAACTTGGTCACGCCGGGGCGCTTGCTTACCAGCCAACAAGCAACCCAAAAGGGCCTAGCGCGCTTGATCTTCCCGGCCTTAGCTGTGTCGCGTTGACGAATGATGAAATCCACCAAATACCCTTGGAATTTGCAAGGACAGCCAAGTTAGCGCAACAAGCCGGCTTTGGCGGTGTGCAAATTCACGCGGCACACGGATTTCTGCTCAGCCAGTTTCTGTCGCCGCTGTTCAACAAACGCCGCGATGACTACGGCGGGACAATCGCCAACCGTATGAAACTTTTGCTTCAATCCATTGAGGCAACACGCGCTGCAGTCGGCCCGAATTTTCCAATCGCGGTAAAGCTCAATTCCTCGGACCAGCTTGTGGGCGGGTTAGACGAGGAAAGCGCACTTAAGGTTGTGGCAGCTCTTGACCGTTCTTCGATCGACCTGATCGATATCAGTGGCGGGACATATTTCCCCGGAGCCAAATCGGCCACCGACGGGGCGGGACAGGGCCCGTATTTCATTGCATTCGCAAAGAATGCTCGCGCAGTGACGACCAAGCCCTTGATGCTGACCGGCGGTTTCAAGACACGTGCGCAGGCCGAAGACGCTGTGGCCAGCGGTACAGTCGATGTCGTCGGTCTTGCGCGTGCGCTTGTCCTTGAACCGGAACTTCCCAATCTCTGGATGGCAGATCAGACGCCAGAGCCTGCCTTTCCCAGATTTTCCGACGCCCCGGAAGGCGGGATAACCGCTTGGTATACCATGCGACTGACCGAAATCGGTGCTGATACGGAAACGCCGGATGTCAGTGATCTAGGGCAGGCTATCGACGAATATGAACTGCGTGACAAAGCCCGAACCGACGTGTGGTTGCGTTACTTTTCCAATGATGCAGTCTAACAACGTGGATAGGTGATCGTCACCTGATCTGTTAGTATTCTCAGATCAGTGGGTTATATGTACGATTAAAAAATAGTGATAGTGGCAATTGCGCAGGGCAGTGGCGCTGGCGGTTTGTCATAAGCGTCATTGAGCCATTTTAATGTCAAATACTCCACATTGCATCCACTGTTCACAGTGCCCAAATCCACAAATATGTTTGCCAATGTGATGTAGACACGTCTACATTCAGGGAACCCATTCAGACGTAGGGCAAATGAAATTATAGGTTAAATATAATGACGAACTCCGTTCTTTCTAAACCAATTGAATTACCTTGTGGTATCCAGCTTAAGAACAGGATCGCCAGAAGTGCTATGACCGAGGCTTTGGCTGACAGTCAAGACAGGCCAACCGTTGCGCACCAGACTTTGTATAAACGCTGGTCTGAAGGGGGATTTGCGCTTCAGCTTACGGGTAATGTCATGGTCGATAGGCGTTATCTCGAACGCCCCGGAAACGTTGTTGTTGAAGATGAAACTGCACTTGATGCCTTAGTGCAATGGGCAAGTGCTGCGAAATCGGGGGGCAGCCAGATTTGGATGCAAATTAGCCACCCCGGGCGCCAATGTCCTATTGTGGTGAATACGCGACCACTATCCCCCTCAGCCGAGAAACTACGTATTTTGGGGCTGTTCGGTAAACCAAAAGCGATGACAACAGATGATATTGAAGATGCTATTCGTCGGTATGGCAGAACCGCCGAAATCGCGCGCAAGGCGGGTTTTGACGGAGTTCAAATCCACAGTGCACATGGGTATTTAATCAGCCAGTTTTTGTCGCCGATCACCAATCGCCGTACTGATGAATGGGGCGGTTCACTGGAAAATCGCGCGCGTTTTTTAAGGCGTGTTTATACTGAGGTGCGCACGGCTGTCGGCCCTGATTTTCCAGTGGCTGTTAAGCTGAACTCGGCCGACTTCCAGAAAGGCGGATTTAGTCTTGAAGAATGTGCGCAAGTGGCATGCTGGTTGGAACAAAACGGAATTGATCTGATCGAGCTTTCAGGTGGTACTTATGAACAGATGAGTTTTGTGAACGGTACCGATGATGAGCCGCGTGAAAGCACCCAAATGCGAGAGGCTTATTTTCTGGAATACGCACGCGAAGTGCGCAAAGCTGTTAAATCACCGATTATGGTCACGGGCGGATTTCGCAGCCGTGATGCTATGGAGCAAGCGATAACTGTGGATGGCATAGACATGATAGGTATGGCGCGGCCAACATGCGTGCTACCTGATGCCGCTGCGCAGTTATTGAGCGGTGCCGCCGAAAAGGTCGGTATTGAAGAGGATGGGTTGGTTATAGGGCGCGGTCGTTTTGGCATGAATGCGCAAAATTGGCTTATCAACCTTGTAAATACAGTTTCGAGGGTGGAGTATTACGCTTGGCAGATGACCCGGATGTCACGCGGTCAACAGCCCCAAACCGAGGCCCGCGCAAATGCGATTGGTTATTTCGTCTGGTATCTTAGCCGAACCACGCTTCTTGGATTGGGGCGCAAACCATCCCGCTGAACAGGCACTGTAGACTAAAGCCCACCTAAAGGGTGTTGTTTTATGGCAGTAAATAAATATATTATAATAAAAACAGACTGTTATGAGATGTCTTATCTGGGACATAAAACGCTGAGTAACTAAAAGAATACGATGCGTGTAAAACACACACCCTAAATTCCACCCAGATCAGGGCTTAACACGGGCCAAAACCCCGCCTATAAGGTGCTTCGATGACAAATAAGGCGAACCCTCATGCGCAAAGCGAAAATCAGCCGTGATACGGTGGAAACCAAGATCAGTGTCGAGATCAATCTTGATGGCACCGGTCAATATGACAATGAAACCGGCGTGGGTTTTTTTGACCATATGCTGGATCAATTGTCACGCCATGCGCTGATCGACATGAAAGTGCGCGCCTCGGGCGATTTACACATTGATGATCACCACACCGTCGAAGATGTGGGCATTGCGCTGGGTAAGGCCCTGACGGCGGCTGTTGGCGACAAAAAGGGCATCAACCGGTACGGGTCTTGCCTGTTGCCGATGGATGACGCGCTGGTGCGCTGTGCTTTGGATATATCGGGGCGGCCTTATCTGGTTTGGAATGTTGAGATGCCCACACCCAAGATCGGCACGTTTGACACCGAGCTGGTGCGCGAGTTTTTCACGGCTTTTGCAATGCAGGGCGGGCTGACTTTGCATGTCGAGGCTTTGGACGGGTTCAACAGCCACCATATTGCCGAAGCGGCGTTTAAATCCGTGGCACGCGCGTTACGTGTGGCCTTGGAAACAGACCCGCGCAAGGCGGATGCCATTCCATCTACCAAAGGCACTTTATCCGAATGACCACCGTAATTGTTGATTACAACTCGGGAAATCTGCGTTCTGCCGAAAAAAGCTTTCAACGTATGGCGGTGGAACTTGATGCGGGCGACGTGGTTGTCTCGGCTGATCCTGATATGGTGCGCAAGGCCGATCATGTGGTTTTACCGGGCGTGGGCGCTTTTGCTGATTGCAGACGCGAGTTAGGTGCGATCGACGGGTTGTTCGGGGCTTGCGCTGAACATGTGAAATCCGGCAAGCCGTTTATGGGGATTTGTGTCGGCATGCAAATGATGGCGACATGGGGTCGCGAGCACGGGTCACACAAAGGTTTTGACTGGATCAAGGGCGAGGTGGTGCGGCTTCAACCTGATAACCCAACCCTGAAAATCCCGCATATGGGATGGAATGAGCTGGATAACATTGTGCGGCACCCTGTCTTTGACGGGATTTCCAACGGCGATCACGTGTATTTTGTACATAGCTATCACATGCAGCCAGAAAACCCGGATGATCTGCTGGCTACTGTTGAATATGGCGGTGCAATTACAGCTGCTGTGGGCCATGATAATATTATCGGCACACAGTTTCACCCGGAAAAAAGCCAATCAACCGGCTTGCGATTGATTGGCAATTTTTTACAATGGAAGCCGTAGTTTAGGAAACTTATCCTAGTTTACGCGTGACCAAGTGCCACCATCACGGCAGATAAACAGAACGCAACCCTCTACGGCTAATTTATCGCCGTTAAGCTGCATTTTGGATTTGTAGGTTTTATCACGGTCTGGTGCCCAGATTTGGCCGCCGCCATACGCGCCGTCACCTTCATTGGTCATGTCCCAGATAATGTTCTTGCCGATGTTATCTTGAATACCTTGGCTGCCGTCCGAGTTGAATGATTTCACTAATTTGCCGCAAATGTTACCGCCGCATTGTGCAACTAGAACATGGCCATAGTTTCCATTGTCATCAGGTTTGGTCTTCCATGTGCCGAATATTGCGTCTGCTGCAAGCACTGGTGATGAAATTAGAACCGCTGCTGCGATTAAAGCCAGTTTTTTCATGAATAATCCTCCCATATTCGCGCTCACTGTGCAAAATTGCGCGTTGGTGCGTCAAGTTGAACGTTGGGTTACTTGTGTGCTTTGCAAAACTTTGCCTATCGGGTATCAGACAGGGGACTCGATTTGAACAGGCAAAACAGATGATCCTATACCCCGCGATTGATTTAAAAGACGGCAACTGCGTGCGGCTTTACAAGGGTGAAATGGCACAGGCCACGGTGTTTAATGACAACCCTGCGGCGCAAGCCATGGCGTTTGCTGACGCGGGTTGCGAATGGTTGCATCTGGTAGATCTCAATGGTGCTTTTGCCGGTGAGCCGGTGAATGCAGCCCCCGTTGAAGCTATTTTAAAGGCGGTAGATGTGCCGGCCCAACTGGGCGGTGGTATCCGCGATCTGGCAACGATTGAGGCTTGGCTGGAAAAGGGGCTAACACGGGTGATTTTAGGCACTGTTGCGGTGGAGAACCCTGATCTGGTTCGGGAAGCCGCCCGCAAGTTTGAAGGTCATGTGGCCGTGGGGATAGATGCCCGCAACGGCATGGTCGCGACACGTGGCTGGGCCGAGGAAACAGATGTGAACGTTACGGATTTAGCGCGTCAGTTTGAAGACGCGGGCGTGGCGGCGATCATTTACACCGACATTAACCGTGACGGGGCTATGCAAGGGCCGAATGTGGCAGCAACGGCTGCCTTGGCCCATGCGGTTTCGATCCCTGTGATTGCATCGGGCGGGGTATCGTCGATGGATGATCTGCGCGCGTTGAAAAACTGCGGTGCGCCATTGGATGGTGCGATTTCGGGGCGGGCGTTGTATGATGGGATGATCAATGTGCCTGAAGCTGCGGCCTTGTTGAAAGGGTAAACCATGCTAAAAACCCGTATCATCCCCTGCCTAGACGTCAAAGACGGTCGAGTGGTCAAAGGCGTTAACTTCGTTGATCTGATCGACGCAGGCGATCCTGTGGAAAGTGCCAAGGCCTATGATGCGGCGGGGGCGGATGAGCTGTGTTTTCTGGATATTGCCGCGACCATTGAAAACCGTGGCACGATGTTTGATGTGGCACGGCGCACGGCCGAACAGTGCTTTATGCCGCTGACCATCGGCGGCGGTGTGCGTGAACCAAATGATGTGCGCAACCTGCTGTTGGCGGGGGCAGACAAGGTCAGTTTTAACTCGGCGGCAGTGGCGAACCCCGATGTTGTGTCAGACAGTGCCAACCGTTTTGGCAGCCAGTGTATTGTGGTGGCAATAGACGCTAAAACTGTATCCCCGGGTAAATGGGAGATTTTTACCCACGGCGGGCGAGAGCCCACGGGGATTGATGCGGTTGAATTTGCGCGGCTTATGGAACGTAAAGGGGCAGGGGAAATTCTGCTGACCAGCATGGACCGTGACGGTACTAAAAGCGGTTATAATCTGCCCCTGACCCGCACCATTGCGGATGCGGTGCATATCCCTGTAATTGCGTCAGGCGGGGTTGGCACGCTGGATCATCTGGTTGCAGGTGTGAAAGAAGGTCACGCTTCTGCAGTTTTAGCCGCTTCGATCTTTCATTTTGGTGAATACACCATTAAAGAAGCCAAGGAATATATGGCCGCGAACGGCGTGCCTGTCAGACTGTAAGAAAGAAAACACATGGCCAACGTCCTAACCCGCCTTGCCCGCAAAATCGAAAGCCGTAAAGGGGCCGACGAGAAAAAATCCTATGCTGCCAAATTATTCAAGCGCGGCCCTGAAAAATGCGCCGAGAAATTCGGCGAAGAAGCGGTCGAAGCGATTATTGCTGCGGCCAAAGGGGATGTGAAAAACCTGAAAGAAGAAGCCGCAGACGTGATATTTCATTTGTTCGTGATGCTCTCGTCACGCGGTGTGACACTGGAAGATGTGCTGGAAGAACTTGAGCTGCGAGAAGGCAGGTCAGGAATAGTGGAAAAACAGAACCGCAAGAAGTAATTCCAGAAACCCTTTGGGTTATTAATTTGATAAACTAAGTTGCATCCCCGACCTGTTTCATGCTGAGATTAGGTAACTAGCAACCGCCGGATCGGTGAAAGGGGACGCATGTCACTGGATGAACCCGCATTTTCAATAGGTATAGAAGAAGAATATCTTCTTGTTGATCAGACCACATGTGTGCTGACAGGGGCGCCGCCCGAACTTATGGACAGATGCACGGCTGAATTGGGTGATCAGGTCAGCCCGGAATATTTGAATTGTCAAATTGAGATAGGCTCTAAGGTTTGCAACACCATTGGAGAGGCGCGTGAGGATTTGAAACGTCTTCGCTCGACCGTTGCAAGGGTTGCAAATGAGTTTGGACTGGCACCAATATCGGCATCCTGCCATCCATTTGCGGATTGGCGCGCCCAAAAGCATACGGATAAAGAACGCTATAACACGTTGCGCCGCGATCTGGGTAACGTCGCGCGGCGCATGTTAATTTGTGGCATGCATGTTCATGTTGGCATCGAAGACGCGGATACACGCATCGATATTATGCGCCAGTTAACTTATTTTCTGCCGCACTTGTTGGCCATGTCAGGATCGTCACCTTATTGGGTGGGTGAAGATACTGGTCTAAACTCTTATCGTTTAACGGTTTTTGACAATCTTCCCCGTACAGGACTACCGCCACAATTTGATAGCTGGGGTGCGTTTGAACGATCCGTCAGTGCCTTGACTGAGTTAAAGTTGATTGAAGACAGCAGCAAAATCTGGTGGGATCTGCGCCCGTCATCCAAATTCCCGACCTTAGAGACGCGTATATGTGATGCATCCCCACGTTTGGAAACGACCCTAAGCCTTGCTGCACTTATTCAGTGTCTTACGCGTATGCTGTGGCGTTTGTCGCGGGTCAATCAGCGCTGGCGGGTTTATGACCAATTTCTGATTGCTGAAAATCGCTGGCGTGCGCAGCGTTACGGTGTATCTGAAGGGTTGATTGATTTTGGCCAACGCAAAGTAATCCCTTTTACCGACCTTCTGGAAGAGCTGATCGGCTTGGTTGCTGAAGACGCAGAAGCGTTGGATGCTATGGCCGAAGTTGAAGCCATGCGTGCAATTCTGGTTGAGGGTAACAGCGCAGACAGACAGCGCGGCATTTTTGCTACGGCAGTGGACGCAGGGCAAAGTAAAGACGAAGCGCTTTGTGCGGTGGTGCGCCATCTTGTTGAGGAATATCAGGTGGATCTTTAAGTATATAAGGTGAAATCAACTAACGCAGCCACAGGTTTCGCTTTTTGATCTGCTGACGAATGGCACGTTCTTTGCGTGGCAGGTTATCACGGTCGAACATATCACGTATAACCGCGCCTTTTTTCTGGTACACCAGTTTGCGGAATGCTTCAGAGCGTTTCATCACTTTTTTGATTTTATTCGGCGCAACCGCCTGTTCCATTGCTTCAATCACCGCATCGCTTTCGCGTGCATAAAGCAAAGGAATGGTGCGGTAATGACAGGCCACGTCGCCATCAAGCTTTAGTTGTGATGCGGTTGGGCGGCCACCGCCAAGTTTGCTGATAACAAGCGGCAAAGCTACCTGATCAAGCCAAGGATCGAATTCCTGTGTGCAGGTCTCAACGGGTGGTTCGCGCATGATTTCAGTTGCATAGTGCAAAAACAAGTCGGCAAACGCATGCGGGCATTTATAAAAAAACCAACCGGCGTTGAAATACATGTAGCGTTGCCAGTATTCGTCGGGTTGGGTCATATCAAGTGAACTGTAAAAATCCAGCCCGAACATGTCATAAAGTGATTTCCAGGTATCGGTATAACCCGGGCCATAGAGATCTATCTGAGGCCAGGTGTTTGTGCGGCGCATAGATGCCGAAGGGCGGTTGAAATCAAAATCAACTTCATTCAGGCGGCCGGTGAATATTGTATCAGTGTCAAAAAATACGAATGGCTCATCTTTTGGAAGGGCGGTTAAGCCAATGATTTTGTTGCCATATGGGTAATTACTGCCAAATATACGGTTTTCAAAAGGGATAATTTCCGCGCCAAAACTTTCTAGAATATGACGGACATCATCACGATCAATAGTTGGGTCGTGATCCCAATTATCAGTGTATTGCGGTTCGCCGAATATTAAGCGGCCTTTGAAATTCGGGTGTTTATGGCGAAATGTTGCGGCAAAAACTATGGCCTCATACTGAAGGCGACCGCCTTGGATGATCGCAAATACGTTGAATTTATTCGCCACTGCCATGCCCGTTTATTAATTTATTCCTGAAAGTATAGACACAGGCGATAAAAATTGGAATGCTGCAGGTGTAATATATGGGGAATTTTTATGAAGCATATTTTTACAGGTCTTGTGGCGGTAGGTTTTTTTGTGTGTCCTGTCGTATCGCATGCACAAATGGTTGATGCGGCGCAAATTCGTCCAATACTGGACGCAACCAAGAATAATTGGGTAGCGGTGCGCGAATGGAACGGGCGTGATCTGGTCTATTTTACCCATCTCTTAACATGGCGCTGCGGTTTGACTAAAATACAATATAGCATCAATTCTACGGCAGTTGATCAAAACTGGGTGTTTATTCCATGTGATGAAACATCACCATCCCCAATGGCACTACCGCCCGGGCAAAAGATATATGGTAGCTTCAAGTTGAATTCGGTTCAGACGCTAACGGTAAAAATTACGTATGATGATGGTGGTGTTGACACTGTTTCATATCAGCGCGATGCAATCCAAATCCAATAATTCTTAACCAAACCTATCGACAGCATAAGGTGACAGATCAATATTTGTCGGTTTATCCATAACGATATCGCGGATGATTTGCGCAACTTTTGGCCCCATAGTCAGCCCTAGATGTTGCCCGCCAAAGGCATAAATCACATTTGGGGCCGATTTTGTACGCCCTAACATAGGTAAGCTATCCACCGTTGTCGGGCGGTGCCCCATCCATGTCTCGGTACTTTCCCAAGTCAGATCGGGGTAAACCTGTTTGACGCTTTTTTCCAATAGCTTGATGGGGGAATTTGACGGTTCGGCGTCAAGCGGGGCAAATTCTGTTGTTCCCGCACAGCGCAACCCGCCCAACATCGGGGTCAGACCGAATTTGTTGTCGGTGATCAGATAGGGTAAATCCGGCACTTGGCTGGGGTTTTTAAGCAAAATATGATAGCCGCGTTCCCCTTGCAAAGGAACATTGTGACCAAATGTTTTGGCCAGTTTTTTAGACCATGCGCCTGTTGCCAGAATAATCGTGTCGCCGGTGATTTCTTCTCCGTTTGTGCAAGTAATGCGGTCTGTGCCAATATCAACGACCTCGCGGTTCAAAAAAGTGCCACCCGAATTGGTGAAATGCCGCGCCAATGCTGCAACATAAGCCGCAGGATCGGTAAGCCATCCGTGATCCGGATAGGCCGCACCGAATGTGTAGGCGTCACCAAGGGCCGCATCGCGCTCTTTAAGCATGGCTAGGTCGCGTTCTTCCCATTCAATGCCGACGGCTTTCTTGGCGTCATTGATGAATTTACTGGCCGTAAAGTCGGATTTTTTACGGTAAAGCAGGGTTAATTCACCCTTTTGGATATATTGCGCCGCATCGGTGCCGTTGGCGATGGCGCTGTGTTGTTCCACTGTATCGTAAATCAACTCGTTCATAGCGGTGACTATGTGATGCGCGCGATCCTTAAATCCATTTCTAAGGGCTGGAAGCGCCCATGGTATAAGGCGCAGCAAATAAGACCAGCGCAGTTTGACCGGACTGTTCGGATCAAGCAGTAATTTCGGCAATTGCAGCATAATGCCCGTATCCAGAATGGGACCTACGCCTTCACGTGCCAACAGGCCGGCATTGCCATAAGAGGTTTGTGCCGTATCCCCCGGGGGGACGCGATCAATCAGTGTAACCGAGCGGCCTGCGCGGCGCAGGCTTTCGGCTATGCAAACACCGGTAATTCCCGCACCAATAACTAATATCTTTTCTGTCATCTGAGTAGGCTCAACCTATTTTAGGCATCCTGTCAATCTCGGTTTAAGGGATGCCGTGATTTTGTTGTGCCAATTGTTAATTGCCTGTATGACGAAAGGGGTGGTGTGGTTTGAGCTGAAACCGAACATGCCGCCACGTTACATTATAAAGGTTATGTGAATGGTTGATATTCCTGGCAAAATGACGCTTTGGGCGATTGAGATTTTTGTAGCGGCTGTTGAAGAAGGCACAATATCAATGGCGGCAAAAAGGCTGGGCTCCAGTCCTTCGTCGGTGTCTCAACAGCTGACAAATCTTGAAGCAGCACTTGGTGTTTTACTGCTGAACCGATCTTCGCGCCCGATGGAATTAACATCTGCGGGTGCTTTGTTCTTGCGTCGTGCGGAAACAATTCTGGGCGAAGCCACCCAAGCCAAGGCGGAATTGGCCGTATTCAACTACAGTAAAATGATCCGCCTGCGATTGGGCATGATTGATGATTTCGATGCAGATGTGACGCCTGCATTGATGGCAGGCCTGTCGAAACGTTTGACGGGGTGCCAGTTTCTGTTGGAAAGCGGTCCCAGTTATCGTTTGGCTTCGGATTTGGAATCGCGTTTTATGGATGTGGTTGTCGCTGCTGACTTGGATATTACCGCCGAATGGATGGAAGTGCATCCGATACTGACCGAACCCTTTGTAATTGCAGTGCCAAAGGGCAGTGTTGAGCCGTCAAAGGATGTTTTATCACAGCTTTTAACATTACCGTTTATTCGTTATTCATCGCGCCAAATGATGGGTCGCCAGATAGAAGCACACCTGTCCAGACAGCGTATAAACCTACCCAACAAGTTCGAGTTTGACAGCTACCACGCGATCTTGTGTATGGTGGCCGCGGGTTCCGGTTGGACAATTACAACCTCTTTGGGATATATGCGTGCGCGGCGTTTCCATGATGATGTGGATATTTTGCCGCTTCCGTTCAAAGAACTTTCACGCAGTATTTCACTGATCGCGCGCAAAAAGGTTTTGGACAATATCCCGACCGATATTGCCGCGCAAATTCGCCCGCTTGTTAACACGATGCTGGTAGAGCCTTGTATGGAAAAATTCCCCTGGATGGAGGGGAAATTGCTTATCCAGGATTAGGCGGCTTTTGAGTGTTTCACCTGATTTACAGATGACAGTATAATATCAGTAACCATCTTTACTTGATCTACAGTCAAAGTGGTTGGCAAGCGCACATCACATGCCCGCATCAACATTGCTTTTGTTTGTGGTAAATCAGGGGTTTCACCTAAGAATTTCCAATTCCAGAATGCCCGCGCATTGCCACTATGTAGACCAAACACACTAAGTTTTACGCCATGCTCGCTGGCATTACGCATCAAGCTATGGGCCTCATCATCACTAAAATCCACAAGGTTGAACTGAATACTATCAGGCGCGCGTCTTTCAGGTGCTAAAGGTGCAGGTACCGACAGATGGGGCGATGCATTCAGCATTTCAGCCATCAAATCGTGGTTTCGCAAACCGTCTTCTATACGGCGTTGCAACTGCGGTAATTGCGGACGTATAACAGCGGCAGAGAGGTTGCTCATGCGCGTGTTGTAAAGCGGTAATTCGTTTTGATATTTGGCGAAAGTGTTGCAATTAACTCCGTGTTTTTGCCAATTGCTTTCATAAGCGCCCGACATGATGACGCAACGTGCGATTATATCGTCGTCGTCGGTGATTAAAATACCGCCTTCGCCGCCATTTATCATTTTATAAGACTGGAAACTGAAACAGCCGACTTTGCCGATGGTACCGATGTTTTGCCCGTTCCATGTGGTGCCCAGAGAATGGGCGGCATCTTCGATCAGGGGGATGTCTTTGGCGTCACACAAAGCTTTGATCTGATCCATATCAGAGGTGTGTCCGCGCATGTGGCTGATCAGAACCGCTTGAATATCATCGGTACATTTGGCTTCAAAGTCGGCCATGTCTATGCGATAATTTTCGGCAACCTCGACCAGAACAGGGGTGCAATTGGCGTGTACTACAGCAGAGGGGACAGCGGCGAATGTGAATGCCGGGATCAACACTTTGGCGTCACGTGGCAAATCAAGAGCACGAAGGCTTAGGAAAAGTGCCGCCGAACAAGAGGCCACAGCCAGTGCATATTTAGCGCCCAGTAAAGCGGCGAATTCCTGCTCCAATAAAGTAACGGGCGCGTCTTTTGCCGCATGATAACGAAACAAATCGCCAGATGTTAAAAGCGCATCAATGTAAGCACGCGCTTCGTCCGGTATGGATTCAGCCTGGTGGAGGTCTTTTTGTAACATCGCATCTCTTTCGTATTATCCGAAACTTACATTCGGATTTTCTACATCTGATTTAATGCAATGTCACTATGAGATTAACCAATTGGGAAAATAATGCGAAATTTGGCTTAAAAGCCTAAACGGTCACGTAGGGAATACCATGTCATGGCCATAACCAATCCCGGCCAGCGCAAATGAACACCACCCGGAAAACTTGGGGCAGGGACGGCTGCCATTGTGTCAAACTGCTCTGCCTGACCCTGAATGGTACGTGCTACAATTTTACCGGCCATTGTCGCCATACCGACACCGTGGCCGGAATAACCTGACAGGGAATAGGAAGTAGGCGATAGCCGCATAAAACTGGGCATGCGGTTGATTGTGATCCCCAAGGTGCCACCCCATGCATAGTCAAGCTTCACCCCTTTAAGCTGTGGGTAAACCTCTAACATCGGCTTACTGACAGTAGCACGAATATCGCGCGGGAAACGGTAGCCATAAGTTTCGCCACCACCAAACAGCATACGATTATCGGCACTGCGCCTAAAATAATTCACAACGAACTTACTATCGGCAATGGCCACATCGCGTGAAATCAGGCTTTCGGCCATTTCCTGCCCCAATGGTTCGGTTGCAACGATGAAGTTGTTGATCGGCATGACTTTGGCCGCGACTTTACCTTCCAGATGGCCCAAATATCCATTACAGGCATAGATCAAATGCGCAGCATTCACGTATCCGTCGGATGTGCTTGCTTTATGGGCTTCATTGCTTTCAATGCGTAAAACTTCGGAGCGTTCATAAATTTTTACGCCTGCTGCATGGGCTGCCTCTGCAAGTCCCAATGCGAAGTTCAATGGGTGTATATGGCCTGCGCCCATATCCAATGTGCCGCCGTGATAAGCGTCCGAGCCGACGAGTTCGCGCACTTGCGCTTTATCTAGGGTTGATATTTTGCTGTAACCGTAATCGCGTTGCAGCTTTTCTGCGTATGCGTGTTGGTCCGGAACGCCGGATGCGTGCCAGTCGGTATGTGCAACACCGTCGCGTAGGTCACATTGTATATTATGTTCCGCTACCAGCTCGCGTAGGGTGGCCTTGCTTTCCTCGGCAATATCCCAAAGCCGTTTGGCATGAGCAAACCCGAGCATTTTTTCCAGCTCGTCCTGTTCGCGCCGCTGGCCACTGCCCAACTGCCCGCCATTGCGCCCGGATGCCCCCCAACCAACGCGGTGAGCTTCCAGCAGCACAACACTGAAACCTGCCTTTGCAAGATGCAGTGCTGACGACAGGCCTGTGAAACCTGCGCCAATGATGCAAACATCTGCGCGTTCCGCTCCCTTCAGGGTTGGAAATTCGGCTATATTGTTTGCGGTGGCGGCATACCAACTGTCAGGGTATTGACCCAGCCGGTCATTTTCATGAAGTAAGTTCATCAGACATTCATTAACAAGTGTTCACGTTCCCAAGGCGAGATAACCTCTTGAAACTCATCATATTCCATTCGTTTGATGGCTTTGTAAATCATGGTGAATTCTTCACCCATAATCTCTGCCAATTCCGGGCTATCATCAAGCAGTGAAAGGGCCTCGTACATGGACGGTGGTATATCTCTATTCGCTTCATAAGCTTCACCGGATGCAGCATCTCGCGGTTTCAGTTTGTTTTTCATCCCCAGATAACCACAAGCAAGGCTGGCAGCGATGCCGATATAGGGGTTGCAATCCATGCCGGCGACACGGTTTTCCACGCGGCGTGCTTCCGGGCCTGAAATCGGCACGCGGATGCCCGTTGTGCGGTTGTCTTCGGCCCATTCCAGATTTATCGGCGCAGAGAAATGTGCGACATAGCGACGGTATGAATTCACATATGGTGCGATAAAGGGGGTTGCCGCAGGTAGATATGTTTGCAGGCCGGCAATGAACCGGGTGAAGGCCTCGGTTGCTTTGCCGTCTTTTCCGGTAAAGATATTCTGGCCGGTTTTACTGTCCAGAATTGAGTGGTGAATGTGCATTGCAGAACCCGGCTGATCGCCCATTGGTTTGGCCATAAAGGTGGCAAAACAATTATGACGTAGGGCCGCTTCCTTGATCAGACGTTTGAAAAAGAACACCTCATCTGCCAGTTTGATGGGGTCGCCGTGTTGCAGGTTTATCTCGATTTGTCCTGCGCCGCCTTCCTGAATAATCGTATCAATTTCAAAGCCTTGTGCTTCGGCAAAATCGTAGATGTCGTCGATAACCGGCCCGTATTCATCAACTGCCGACATGGAATATGCCTGTTGGCTGGCAGCCTTGCGTCCGGTGCGGCCCATGGGCGGTTCAATCGGGTCGTTGGGGTTGGTGTTGCGGGCAACAAGGTAAAATTCCATTTCAGGGGCAACCACGGGTGTCCAGCCTTCGGCCTCATAAAGCGCTAAAATGCGTTTTAAAACATTGCGCGGCACAACGGGCATGGGATTGCCCTTTAAATCCTCGACATTGTGAATGACCTGCAATGTGATATCGCCTGTCCATGGGGCTGCCGTTGCGGATGAAAAATCCGGGGTCAGAACCATATCGCCTTCGGTATACTGGTTTTCCATCTCGTCAATATCAACATAGCTACCGGTGATAGTCTGATAGAAAATACTGTCGGGCAGGTACATCTGATCCATACGGCCGAATTTGCGCGCGGGCATGCATTTACCACGAGAAATGCCGGGGGTATCCGAGATAATGCATTCAACCTCTTCCAGCTTGCGCCCTGATATATAATCCTGCGCAGCTTGCGGCAGTTTTTCAGTCCATTTATAATCCGTGCTCATGCCGAGCCTCCTTCAGCCTTGGGCTGTTTTAATAACTTTGCGAACATATCCGCAATAACGTCCGCTTGAAGCGGCTTGCCCATTTGGGCTTTGGCGTCTGCTTGCAGCTCTTCAGGAACGACGCCTTTGGCGCGGTGTTCGATTAACCCGTCGATAAAGGCGTGACCGTATTCAGGGTGGGGTTGGATGGTTAATACTTTGTCGCCATACGTCAGCATGGCGTTTTTGCAAAAATCATTCGATCCGACTATGACTGCGTCTTCGGGCAATTCAATCACCTGATCTTGATGCCATGCATTCAACAAAACCGGATCATCATGCCCGTCCATGGTGTATTCGGTATGACCTATCCGCCAACCACCTTTAAATTTTTCAACCTTGCCGCCCAATGCCTGCGCGATGATTTGATGGCCGAAACAAACCCCGATAAGCGGTATATGAGCGGCATAAATCTTACGAATCAGATCCTCAAGCGGTGCAATCCAATCGTGATCTTCATAGACCCCGTGTTTCGAACCCGTAATCAGCCAGCCATCGGCAGTGTCCGCACTGTCGGGAATATTGCCATCTAAAACGTTGTAAGTCTGAAATTCGAATCCATGTCCCGCAAGTAAGCGTTCAAACATTTCAGGGTATTCCCCGGTTTGAGGGGCTAATTCATCAGGGGCGAGGCCCGTTTGCAATATACCGATCTTCATTGTTCACCTGTTTTTTCGGTTATATCGCATGGCTAACAGATGGGGTATATGGTGCGCAAGAATAATTTGATCAAATTATTTTATTGATCCTTGCAGCCAATCCAAATCTTGTTTAGCCAGTGATTGAAACGCTTTGAACGGAGTTTGCGATGTCTGCTGAAAAACCAAGCCTGAAACCGAAAGATGCCCCTGATTTGGGATCGTTTAACTGGGAAGACCCTTTGATGCTGGAAGACCAGCTGACAGAAGAAGAGCGCATGATCCGAGACGCGGCGCGTGCCTATTCACAAGACAAGCTGCAACCGCGTATCATTCAGGCATATGCAAATGAAGAAACCGACCCGTCTATTTTTCGTGAAATGGGTGAGATGGGGTTGCTTGGCGCGACATTGCCGGAAGAATACGGCGGCATTGGTGCGGGTTATGTGACATACGGATTGATTGCACGTGAAGTGGAACGTGTTGACAGCGGGTACCGGTCGATGATGTCGGTGCAATCATCACTGGTGATGTATCCGATCTATGCTTATGGATCAGAAGAGCAACGTATGAAATACCTGCCGAAACTGGCATCAGGCGAATATATCGGTTGCTTCGGTCTGACCGAACCTGATGCGGGTTCTGATCCGGGCGGGATGAAAACCCGTGCAGTCAAGACTGCCAATGGATATAAATTGAACGGCTCGAAAATGTGGATCTCGAACGCACCGATTGCGGATGTGTTTGTGGTTTGGGCGAAATCCGAGGAACATGGTGGCAAAATCAAAGGCTTCGTGCTGGAAAAAGGCATGAAGGGCCTGTCTGCGCCGAAAATCGAAGGTAAGCTATCGCTTCGCGCGTCCATCACAGGTGAGATCGTGATGCAGGATGTGGAAGTGGGTGAAGACGCGCTTTTGCCGCATGTATCGGGTCTGAAAGGCCCGTTCGGCTGTTTGAACCGTGCGCGTTACGGCATTGCTTGGGGGGTAATGGGGTCAGCCGAGTTTTGCTGGCATGCGTCGCGTCAATACGGGCTGGATCGTATCCAGTTCAAGCGGCCTTTGGCGCAAACTCAATTGTTCCAGAAGAAATTGGCCGATATGCAAACCGACATTACGCTGGGCTTGCAGGCGGCATTGCAAGTGGGCCGCTTGATGGATGAGGCGAAAGCTGCACCCGAAATGATCAGTATGATTAAACGCAACAACTGCGGCAAAGCGCTGGATATTGCGCGAATGTCACGCGATATGCACGGCGGCAACGGCATTAGCCAAGAGTTTCAGGTGATGCGTCATATGGTGAACTTGGAAACCGTGAACACCTATGAGGGCGCACATGATGTGCATGCGCTTATCTTGGGACGGGCACAAACTGGCCTGCAGGCGTTTTTCTAGGGCGCAGGTTTTATCGATACACCTGAAGAATTGCCTTGATTATCAAGATACTGCTAACTATTTTGTAACTAAATTAGTTTACTGGTTTAACTATGGAAAATTTAAATCAGATATCACAAACCTTTAAAGCCCTTTCACATAAGCGCAGAATTATCCTATTCGAACTGTTCCTGATAAATAGACAAAAACAGCTCTCGTTCGGCCAGCTTCAAAAAATGAGCAAAATTCCGGTCGCTCCCCTGACCCATCATCTGGCTTTTCTTGAAAAGGGTGGGTTGATCCATCGGCAGAGCAAAGGCGCACATACCTATTTCTCCCTTCAACTCCAAAATTTCAGGTCGCTATTGGACACGGTTCAAAACCGTTGCAAAGCTTAATAAAGACACCGCCTAGGGGTTTTCGACCGCTAGATAGTCGGCACTCGGAATTTGGATCAGGCCGGATATGTTCAGGCTGTCGCGGTCTGTATCCGTTAGGGCGTCAATCGCGTCGGTTACCGCCTGTGCGATAACCGTTTTGTCCAGCCCCAAGGCACAAATATAGGGCAGTCCCGGTGTCGGCTCGGTTTTAGCCAGAACCTTGATCTGCCCGGCAAAGTCACCGTATTTCTGGATGTTATGCCATGTCATTGCGTCCACGGCGGCTATATCAACCTCGCCCGATGCGACCATTTTGGCGGAATTTCCATGCCCGCCTGAAAGTGTTTGGGTCTTGAATTGAAATCCCGCCTTTGCGGCTTCATTCAGTGGGGCGGCGTAGCCTGATTGTGATGTTTTGGAGGTAATTGCCAGATTTTCGTCGGCAAAATCGGTTAATTGCGTGCGGTCGTCCTGTGCGTTCACGATAAATATACTGTTGTAATAGCCCGCTGTGCAATCGGGTAATGCGTAATCCGGTGTACCGACCAGTTGCACATGCCCGTGCAGTGACAAGCGGTACGGCATACCGCAGGTCTGGCTGAGTACCAGATCACCGCGCAGCCAGTGATCATTGTCTTCACAAACGCCCAACTGCATTGATGCGTCAATCCCGTTTTGTTTCAAATTTGCCGCAATAAGCTGCCAGTACCTGTCGTGCGCGCCTGCATTTTCGGGGCGCAAGTACATAGGCAGGCTAGCAATCATGGCGGTTCTCCAGGTTCCATAAAGGGTGTTCTACCGGTTCCTTGGCATGAAAGAAAAACTTGCGGAATATCGCCCGGTAGTTCGCGTAACGGTATTCACGGTTTTCGCCCAGGTATTTGGCTTTGTTTTGCAGATAACAGGCCGGAAGATTATACCAAGCCACTTGCGGATGCGCGTGATGCACTGCGTGAAAGTTGTTGTTCAAGAAGAGCAAAGACAATATCCCGCGATCTTCAACAATCACGCTGCGCCCGTTGGGTTGGGCATAAGCGCGGTGTTCCAGAAAAGTGCGGATTTTCAGGATCGACAGGCCGAAATAAGCGGCGATGCCGTAAGCCCAAAGCGGCATGGTGCCGATGGTTATCAGCCAGATGAGAACAAGGGCCAGGGCCGGGATATGCGTAAGCCAGCCGTGCAAAACGGCGCGGTTGCCATGCCTGATCTGATGCCAATCGCCATGCATAAACGTAATTTGTCCGAGCATGGGCCCTAGCAACAGGCGGCCCAGCAAGGT
>JAJFHY010000084.1 GCA_021775375.1 Amylibacter sp.
AAAAGCGTAGACAGCCCTCTCATTCACACCATTTTTGGAGTATTCCATGGCACGTGTCACAGTTGAAGATTGTGTAGACAAGGTAGATAACCATTTTGATCTGGTTTTGCTGGCCGCACATCGTGCGCGCGAATTGTCAACAGGGGCGGAGATTACCATTCCGCGCGACAATGATAAAAACCCGGTTGTCGCTCTTCGCGAAATTGCCGAAGAAACCCTGACTGCGGATTCATTGATGGAAGCAGCAATTGAAAGCTTTCAAACACAAATCGAAGTGGATGAGCCGGAAGAAGATCAAATGGCCCTTCTTATGGGTGATGAACCAGATAAAGCCGATGATGATATGTCAGAGGAAAATCTGTTGCGCGCCCTGATGGAAGCACAGGAAATGAAATAAGGACAACCTGTCGGGGAAAACTCCGGCACGGCGCCCAGATAAGGAGCAGCCGAAATGATCCCCGTTGAGAAACTTGTAGATCAAGTCCGCGCCTACAATCCAAATTCCAATACCAAACTCATATCTGAAGCATATGAGTACGGGAAACTGATGCATGAAGGCCAGACGCGGCATTCAGGCGAACCTTATTTTAGCCACCCTGCAGAAGTGTCGATGTTGCTGGCGCAGCAAAATCTGGACGACTCTACAATTATTACGGCGCTATTGCATGATGTGATAGAGGACACACCCGCAACCTATAAAGATGTAGCCAAACGTTTTGGCGTTGATGTGGCGCAACTGGTTGATGGTGTAACCAAGCTGACAAACCTGGAATTGTCATCGAACGATGCCAAGCAGGCTGAAAATGTACGCAAACTGCTTTTGGCGATGTCAAAAGATGTGCGGGTGATCTTGGTCAAACTTGCCGACCGCTTGCATAATATGCGTACGATCAAACACATGCGGTCTGAAAAACAAGTGCAAAAGGCCCATGAAACAATGGATATTTTTGCACCCTTAGCGGGCCGTATGGGTATGCAATGGATGCGCGATGAATTGGAGGATCTGTCATTTCGGGTTCTAAACCCTGAAGGGCGAAATTCGATCCTGCGTCGGTTCTTGACGCTACGAAATCAGACCGAAGATGTAATCCCGAAGATTACACACGATATTCGGGATGTTCTGGAAAAAGCCGGTATAGAAGCCGAAGTTGTCGGGCGTGAGAAAAAACCATATTCTGTATGGCGCAAGATGCAGGAAAAAGGCGAAGGCTTTTCACGGTTGAGTGATATTTATGCCTTTCGGATTTTAACCGTTAACGAAGAAGATATTTACAAAGCGCTGGGCGCTGTCCACAACCGTTGGACGGCTGTTCCCGGACGTTTCAAGGATTACCTAAGTCAGCCGAAGTCAAATGGCTATCGGTCTGTTCATACGACAGTTTCCGGGCGTGATGGCAAACGTGTGGAGATACAGATACGCACGCGTCAGATGCATGATGTCGCTGAAACCGGTGTTGCGGCACACTGGTCTTATAAAGACGGGCATAGGGTGGAAAACCCCTTTGCGGTTGATCCGTTTAAATGGCTGGCATCCCTGACCGAACGCTTTGGCAATTCAGACGATCAAGACCATGAAGAGTTTATGGAGCATGTGAAGCTGGATATGTTCGCGGATCAAGTGTTCTGTTTTACCCCTAAAGGTGATGTGATCCAATTGCCGCGCGGTGCAACACCGATTGATTTTGCCTATACCATTCACACCCGTATTGGTGCCGCTTGTGTGGGTGCAAAAGTCGACGGCCGGCGGGTGCCTTTGTGGACACGCTTGCGCAATGGCCAATCGGTCGAGATTACAACGGCAGAAGGTCAACGGCCGCAATCCAGTTGGATTGATATTGCTGTAACGGGTCGTGCTAAATCCGCTATCAGAAGAGCATTGCGCGAAGAACATCGCGATGGATATGTACGTCTTGGTGCTGAACTGGCGCGTGTTGCGTTAGAGCATGTGGGAAAAAAATCTACAGATAAAGCACTGATGACAGCGGCCAAGAAAATGGGCTTGAAAGATAAAGACGCATTACTTGCCCGTTTGGGAAGCGCTGAAATGACAGCATCCGATTTGGTCGGAGCCCTTTATCCAGAGCTTTTGACTGAAAGCGATAATGAAGACAACCTGCCGGCATCAGAGATAATAGGGCTTAATCCCGGCCAATACGCACAACCCGGTCATTGTTGTCAGCCGTTGCCGGGCGAACGAATTGTCGGCATTGCAACACGTGGCAAGGGTGTGGTATTTCATACAATTCATTGTGAAAAGCTGGCTGATTATGAAGACCAGTCAAACCGCTGGATCGATTTACGCTGGACACAAGGCCGCAATGATCCGAATAACAACGTCACGATACATGTGACCATGGCAAATGATCCGGGCGTTCTGGGGCGGATATGTACTTTGATTGGTGAGCAGCACGCAAATATTGCAGATTTACAATTCATGGAAAGAAAACCGGATTTTTATCTGATGTCGATTGAAATTCAGGTGCGTGATGTGGAACATCTGCACAATGTAATGACGGCGATAGAAGCTGATTCGGATGTTGCTTCTGTCAGCCGTACGCGATTAGGGTCAAATGGAGTATAAAAAGCGTGTTTAAGCGCAGAAACAAACAAACTTACTGGCAATGGATAGTAGAGTTCGTATACCCGCGCAAAGGCTGGAGCCGGGGCATGGATTATATTGGCCACCGCATTAAGCGCCTGCCAGATACGCCACATAAAATTGCAATGGGAATTGCTTGCGGTGTGTTTGTGACGTTCACCCCATTTTTTGGTTTGCATTTTTTATTGGCCTGGTTTCTTGCTTCAATCTTTCGCGGAAATATTCTCGCAGCAATTATGGCGACTTTTGTCGGTAATCCAATCACATTTCCAATCATTGCCGCAAGCAGCTACCAATTAGGATTAAGAATTCTGAATTTGAACCACGAAAAGACGGTTTGGAGCAAAATACACGACAGTTTTCAGGAAGCGTTTAATACGCTTTGGGCAAATATAAGATCAATCTTTGGGTCTGAGCAAAGCTCGTGGGATGGTTTCTTGGAGTTCGCTCAAGAGGTGTTCTTGCCCTATCTTATAGGTGGTATCATTCCCGGTTTGGTTGTCTCCGGGCTATTTTATGTGTTTTCGAAACCTCTTATTGCGGGTCACCAAAAACGGCGTAGATTGAAATTGCAAGAACGCTATGCGCGCAAGATGCGCGAAGAGGTGGAAAAGAAAACATTTTAAGCATATTACGGCTTATGGGTGTTTATATAAAGGCTGGTGATCTGATATGGTTAACAAACAAAATAATCTACGTCTTGGTGTTAATATCGACCATGTTGCCACTGTGCGCAATGCGCGCGGCGGTGCATATCCCGACCCGTTGCGTGCTGCATTATTGGCAGAAAAAGCCGGTGCTGATGGAATAACGGCGCATCTGCGCGAAGATCGCCGGCATATCACTGATGCAGATATAGAAGCCCTGATGGATGGGCTTACTGTGCCGTTGAACTTTGAAATGGCCGCGACTGATGAAATGCAAAGGATTGCATTACGTCACAAGCCACATGCGGTTTGTATTGTGCCGGAGAAACGCGAAGAACGCACCACCGAGGGTGGGCTTGAAGTGGCACGTGAAGAAAACAAGCTGGCCCATTTCATCAACCCGTTGCGCGAAGCGGGTTGCCGTGTGTCGATGTTTATTGCCGCAGAAATGAAACAGGTTGACGCAGCTCACCGTATCGGGGCCGATATTGTTGAGCTGCATGTCGGACCTTATTGTGATGAGTATACCGATGGCCACTTTGACGTAAGTGATCGGGAACTGGAACGCCTTCGAGAAATGGCAAAGCATGCGGCCTCACTTGGATTAGAGGTGCATGCAGGGCATGGAATTACTTATGATACTGTCAAACCGATAGCGGCGTTTCCTGAGGTTATGGAATTGAATATCGGACATTTCCTGATCGGTGAAGCGATATTTGACGGACTGGAAAACGCCATTGTGAAGATGCGTAGATTAATGGATGAGGCACGGGCGTGATTATGGTAATATCTCCATGATTATCGGTATCGGTACGGACATTGCAAGTATCGAGCGCATCCAAGGTACGCTGGATCGTTTTGGAGAGCGGTTTAAAGACCGCGTTTTTACCAGTATCGAACAGGCCAAATCCGAACGCCGCAAAGATGTTGCAGGTACTTACGCAAAACGCTGGGCTGCAAAAGAGGCATGCTCCAAGGCTCTTGGTACGGGGCTGCGTATGGGTATTGCATGGAAAGATATGGGTATACGCAACATTCACACAGGACAGCCGACAATGGAGCTGACCGGATGGGCAGCAGAGCGCCTGAAAAAACTGACCCCAAATGGCTATGAAGCCTTTGTTCACGTAACCTTGACCGATGATCACCCGTGGGCACAGGCATTTGTGGTGATCGAAGCACGGCCGATTGCTTGACTATCACGCAGGCAAGGGCCATGTAGCGGTAAATTGCTTTATGGAATATGAATAATGGAAAAAACAATGGCAAAGAAGAAATCTGACGGCATCGGCGAAACGCTTAAAACGATAGTTTACGCGCTACTGATTGCAGGTGTTATCCGTACTCTTTTCTTTCAACCGTTCTGGATCCCGTCCGGATCAATGAAATCAACGCTTCTGGTTGGAGATTTCCTATTTGTAAATAAAATGGCGTATGGGTATTCAAAACATTCCTGCCCATTTTCAATGTGTCCGTTTACGGGTCGTGTTCTGCCAAGTGAGCCGGAGCCCGGTGATATTGTAGTTTTTAAACATCCTGTCAGTCAGGTTGACTATATCAAGCGGCTAATTGGTCTGCCGGGTGATCGCGTTCAAATGAAAGCGGGCCAGCTTTATATAAATGACGCGGCTGTTCCGTTGGAGCCAAAGGGTGTATTTGTGGAATTGAAGGAAAAACAAGGCCCCATGGCGCGTACTCCGCGCTGTTCAAACAGCCCCGTTGCATTGAACGAGACTTGTGAAAAGGAACTGTTCAAAGAAACACTGCCGAATGGCGTTGAACATGCAGTTCTGAATATTGGGACTGATTATGCTGATGAAACGGGTGTGTATACAGTTCCCGATGGGCATTATTTCTTTATGGGTGATAATCGCGACAACTCTCAGGATAGCCGCTACCCCCAAAGCGTTGGCGGTGTTGGATATGTTCCGTTTGAAAATCTTGTTGGGCGTGCAGACCGTGTTATCTTTTCATCAGCCGGTAAATCAATGCTGGCATTCTGGACATGGCGCTCAGATCGGTTTTTCAAGGGGCTTGAGTGAAACTCGCAGGCGAACTGAAAGATTTATGTGATAGATTGGGCCACCAGTTTGCCCAGCCTGCATTGCTGATTGAAGCAACTACTCATTCGTCACTAAGTTCGGCCACACGTGCGGACAATCAAAGGTTGGAATTTCTGGGTGATCGTGTTTTGGCACTGGTCATCGCGCAGGCTTTGCTGGAAAAAGATAAAGATGCATCCGAAGGCATGTTGGCACCGCGATTTAATGCATTGGTACGCAAAGAAGCCTGTGCGGATGTAGCACAGCAAATCGAACTGGGAGCTGCATTAAAACTGGGGCGCTCGGAAATGCTGTCGGGCGGGCGCAAGAAAATAGCAATCCTTGGCGATGCAATGGAAGCTGTCATCGCTGCGGTTTATCTGGATGCCGGTTTTGAGGCAGTTGAAAAGCTGATTTTGCGGTTATGGGGCGAGCGGATCAATGCGGCAGAAAAAGATGCACGCGATCCGAAGACCACTTTGCAGGAATGGGCGCAAGGCAACAAGATGCCGCCGCCTAAGTATGTTGAAATTGGGCGTTCAGGCCCTGATCATGCGCCTGTTTTCGAAATAGAAGCGCAATTGTCCAATGGTGTAACAGCATCGGCAAATGCGCAATCCAAACGGCAAGCCCAGCAAATGGCTGCGGCCAAGTTATTAGAACAGGTAGTTACCAAAAAATGACTGAAACAAAATGCGGATATGTTGCCCTGATTGGTGAGCCAAACGCCGGTAAGTCAACACTGATGAATTATATGGTGGGGGCCAAAGTCTCGATTGTGACGCATAAAGTGCAAACCACGCGTGCACGTATTCGCGGTATTGCACTTGAAAACGATGCGCAACTGATCTTTGTTGATACGCCAGGTCTGTTTCAAACCCGCCGCAATCTGGATAAAGCCATGGTTGCTGCTGCTTGGTCAGGTGCAGCTGACGGTGATGTCGTTGTTCTATTGATTGAGGCCCATCGCGGTGTCACCAAGGGTGTCGAGATGATTTTGGAAGGGCTTAGTAAACGTCTTCGTACCAAGCAAAAAATTGTTTTGGCGATTAATAAAATTGACATGGTGAAGTCGGAAAAATTACTGGCCCTGACACAGCAAATTAATGGAATGTTCGATTTCGATGAAACTTTCATGGTGTCGGCAGAAAAAGGTTTCGGCGTAAAAGAATTACGGGCGTATTTTGCGGCCAATATGCCAAAGGGCCCGTGGCTATATCCTGAAGATCAAATTGCGGATGTGCCGATGCGGATGATTGCTGCAGAAACCACCCGTGAAAAACTGATGCTGCGCTTGCATCAGGAGTTGCCATATTTTCTGACAGTGGAAACGACGGGCTGGGAACAGAAAAAAGATGGGTCCGTTCGTATTGAACAGGTGGTTTATGTTATCCGCGAACGTCATAAAGGTATCGCGCTGGGGCCAAAGGGACAAACGATCAAAGCGGTCAGTATAGCTGCGCGCACAGAGCTGAAAAATCTTGTGGGGGCGGAGGTGCATTTATTTATTCAGGTAAAAGTACGACCCAAATGGGAAAACGAAGCAGAACGTTTTACTGAAATAGGATTGGACTTTTCGGACACGAAAAAATGACACCACGCCTGACCAGTGACCTGTGGGTCAGTGCCTATTTGCGTCGCTTGCAACTGGTTAATATCCCGGCATTTATAACCTCAAAGGGTGATGCAACCGCAGGTGCCGTGATTGTAAAGCTTAACACGCTTGATGGGAATGCCTGTGCCTATCATCGTAGTTATGATCTGGATGGAAACCGCGTGTGGGCAACATTAGCCGAAGGCGTCGAACGAGATGTGGATGCAAGCCTGAATAAGCAACGCTCTTTTGATCCGGATATCTGGGTGATTGAAGTTGAAGATCGGCAAGGGCGTCATTTGCTCGACGAAGACGGTTTAAGCGGCTAGTTTAACGTCATGGAATGGCAAGATACAGGCACAATCATTTCGGTTCGCAGACACGGTGAGACGTCAACGATTGTTGACGTCCTTACCGAAATGCATGGTCGCCATGCCGGGCTTGTGCGTGGTGGAGCAGGGCGAAAACTAGCACCGATCCTGCAACCGGGGACACAGGTGGATGCGGAATGGCGTGCGCGGCTAGAAGACCATTTGGGTAATTATACACTGGAACCAATCCGATCACGCGCCACAATCCTGTCCAACCGTCTGGGGCTTTCGGCAATGGGATCAGTCTGTGCATTGGTGAATTTTGCATTTCCGGAACGCATGGTGATCCCAAAACTATATGCAGTGACAGTTGATTTGTTTGATCAAATAGCGGCAGGCGGTGCTTGGTTGTCGGACTATGCTTTGTGGGAGAATGCGGTGCTTGAAGAATTGGGATACGGGATAGATCTGGATAGCTGTGCGGCAACAGGTGTACAACAGGACCTGATATATGTGTCGCCAAAATCAGGCCGTGCGGTCAGTGCAACGGCGGGGGCAGACTGGGCAGATCGCTTGTTACCCTTGCCAAGATTTTTGCGTGCACAGACTGCCACGAAAGAGGCGGCAGAGATCTTGGACGCTCTGAAAACAACAGGCTATTTTCTGGAACGCCGGCTGGCCCCGGCACTAGGTAATCGCCCGTTACCCGAAGCGCGTGCACGGTTCCTGAGTGTGTTGACAAAAACAGCACAAAAAGATTCATAAAAGTGGTTTTGAAGGCAGGTATGTGAATATTTGCCATAGATTACAGTATATAAAATCAGGCTATAATAAGTTCAATAAAGTGGGGAAATTATGAGAAGAAAAAAACAGCCAAACAAATAATAGAAAGGGAGGCGCGATATCCTACAGGTGATAAGCGCGGGTACGAGGGTTTTGCCGACTACATGGACAAACATCAGAAAAAGCTACTGAATGACTGGGAGGTTAAAAACCCGGCAACTATGCTAGATGTTAATGATTATCTGGCTGTGTACAAAAATCACCCACCTATTGAATTTTCCAAGCCGTATGTTGTCTCTGATGAAGCCTGTGAGACGCATCTAAATAACGTCCAAAACAAATATTTACAGCGATTCAAAAATGCCCGGCGAGCTTGGTGCCGCATAATGCGGTTTTTACCTGAAGCGATGAATAAGCGTGATAAACTGCGAGTTTTGGAAATGTCGACCGCACATGGCGCTACATTGGAAGTCTTGCGATATTTTGGCCATGACGTTGTTGGGAATGATTTCAGCAATGAAGGTTTGGGGCGCGCTGTAAATGAACGAACAACATTGCGTGATCTGAATACAAATATTGCTATTGAAGATCTTGATAGGAAAGATTGGCCATATAAGCCCCTTATAGAAAGCCTTGATCTTGATGTAAGACTTTTTGATGCGGGCATTGTCCCTTATCCTTTTGAGTCATCGGAATTTGATGTAGTTCTTTGTTTTGATGCGCTAGAGCATTATTGCCATCCGAAAGATTGGATGGATATTATCGATGAATTTGTGCGCATATCAAAAAGAACTGTCGTTATCAAAATAAATCCTGTGAGACGTGAACATGTGTCTGACGAAGATTATATGCCATACGTTCATGTTTTTATCCAAAAAATGATGGATTATGAAAAGTCAGGATTTAGATGTGTTGTGACCGATGCAGAGTATAATCAGCCGCTTTATTTCAAGCTCATGAAGCTATATGATGTATAAAATATATTGGTGCTATTTTTTGTTAAATACCAATGTATTACCTGTATCCGTAGCTAATACGAGCGTGTTTCCTGCGATCTCTGCCGTTGTCATTTTTTGTAACAGGGTAAAATATTGTGTCTCCAACTCCAGCTCGGGGCAAGCCATCTTCGTTGATCCAAGCCCTTTGACTTCAAACCACGGCAACGGTGCTGTTTGGTTGCCGAAATAACGGTTACAAGGTGCTTGCCCTGCAATTTTGCCCTCTTCCGGAAATGCGATTGTGATGCGGGTGGTAACAGGGGCTTCGTTCATTGTGGACAAAAGCCAAAGAGCTTCATCGCCTGTTTGTCCCGATACTGTTTCGTCCTTAAAACAGGATGTCAGGATTGAAAGAACTATCAGAGATATCCGTATCATGGCGTCAGGAGAACAGTTTTAGTATTTTATTTCAATCAAATAAAAACCGCGCCTGAAATGGGCGCGGTTTAAATTTTGCGTTTTTGTCGCTTTATGCGCTGATTTTAATCGCCAGAACGTCGTCGCTGACGTGTTGCTCGTATTGCGCGAAGTTCTCAGAGAACATCGCAACCAGTTTGGTTGCAGCTGCATCATAAGCATCCTTGTCAGCCCATGTGGAGCGTGGATCAAGTAATGCACTATCAACACCGTTAACGGCAACGGGCACATCAAAGCCGAAGTTTTCGTCATGCTTGAAATCAACATCGTTTAATGAGCCGTCCAATGCCGCGGTCAACAAGCCGCGTGTGGCTTTGATCGGCATGCGTGCACCTGTGCCATATGCGCCACCTGTCCAACCTGTATTTACCAGCCAACAAGATGCGCCAGTTGACGCGATTTTATCGCGCAACAATGCGCCATATGCTTCCGGACGGCGCGGCATGAATGGCGCACCGAAACAGGTGGAAAATGTGGGCTGCGGTTCGGTGATCCCACGTTCCGTGCCGGCCACTTTGGATGTAAAGCCGGACAGGAAGTGATACATGGCTTGTGCAGGTGTCAGCCGCGCAATAGGAGGCAGAACGCCAAACGCATCACAGGTCAGCATGATGATGTTCTTCGGCTGGCCACCGATAGAGTTTTCTGATGCATTAGAAATGTAATGTAACGGATAAGCACACCGCATATTGGATGTCAGGCTATCGTCTGCAAAATCCAACTCTTTGGTGTAATCGTCATAAACCATGTTCTCGATGATCGTCGCGAATTTACGGGTTGTCCCGTAAATCTCTGGTTCAGCTTCTGCTGACAAGTTGATCGTTTTGGCGTAACAACCACCTTCAAAGTTGAAGGTCGTCGTGTCAGACCAGCCATGTTCGTCATCGCCGATTAATGTACGATTTGGATCGGCGGACAGGGTGGTTTTACCTGTGCCTGAAAGGCCAAAGAATACGGCGGCGTCTTCAGGGTCACCTATGGCGTGGTTGGCGGAACAATGCATCGGCATGATGCCTTTGGCCGGCAACAGGTAGTTCATGACAGAGAACACACCTTTTTTAATTTCGCCTGCATATTCGCTAGAGCCGATCAAAACCAGTTTTTGCTCAAAGGATATGGCGATAACCGTTTCCGTACGGCAACCATGTTTAGCCGGGTCCGCTTTGAAGCTTGGGCAGTTAATGACGGTGAAGTCCGATATGAAGCTTTCAAGCTCTGCCGTTTCAGGGCGCCGCAGCATCGTGCGGGAAAATAAGCTTTGCCACGCCAGTTCGGTTATGACCCGCGTTTTCAGTTGGTGTTCCGGGTCGGCACCTGCATAGAGATCTTGCACATAGTATTCACCGCCTTGCATGTGGGCGAACATGTCTTTCTTCAACTGTTCAAAAGCATCCATTGCCATGGGTGGGTTGTTTTCCCACCAGATGCTGTCTTTGACAGAGGGTTCATCAACCACAAATTTGTCTTTGGGTGAACGACCGGTAAACTCGCCGGTTGAAACCAGAATGGTTCCACCAATGCCAAGTTCACCTTCGTTGTTTTTCAAAGCCGCTTCGATCAAAGCAGGTTCCAACAGGTTATAGTGGACTGTTTT
>JAJFHY010000085.1 GCA_021775375.1 Amylibacter sp.
CGGTGCCGAGATTGCACGGACTGAATGGTACCGTGAAGGCCGCGTGCCTTTGCACACATTGCGTGCCGACATCGACTATGCGCGTTGCGAGGGTCTGACAGCTTATGGTATCATCGGTATCAAAGTCTGGATCTTCAAAGGTGAGATCATGGAACATGATCCACAAGCACATGATCGTCGTATTGCCGAAGCCCAAGAAGGCGGTGCACCGCGTCCACATGGTGGCGGTAATCGCCCACCACGTCGCTAAGCGCGCTGAAGGAGAACTAAAATGCTTTTACCAAAGCGTACTAAATTCCGCAAAGCGTTCAAAGGCCGTATCCACGGTCTGGCGAAAGGCGGTTCCGATCTGAACTTTGGTTCATTCGGTCTGAAGGCTACCCAACCGGAGCGTATCACTGCGCGCCAAATCGAGGCAGCACGTCGTGCCATGACGCGTCACATGAAACGTCAAGGCCGTGTGTGGATCCGTATCTTCCCTGACTTGCCTGTTACTAAAAAACCTACCGAAGTTCGGATGGGTAAAGGTAAAGGGTCTGTTGAATTCTGGGCAGCCAAAGTGAAACCGGGCCGTATCATGTTTGAAATCGACGGTGTTTCAGAAGACGTCGCCGTAGAGGCCCTGCGCCTTGCTGCGATGAAACTGCCGGTTAAAACACGCGTGGTTCACCGCGAAGATTGGTAACTGGTAACCGCGTAGCGGGTGCCAGAGCGGTGTAAGTGAAACGCAGTTTCGCCGGGCCGCTTGCCGGATAAAGAATTAGAGACCCCTGATCGAAAGATCGGGGGTTTTTGCTTTGGATACTTTTGAAACATTAGTGTAGCTTTGCCAGTACGCCCCATCTTTGATTGGGATACAGTTAATACTATTGTAAAGAGGCACTAATATGCTGACAAATTCTGATCTGGTTGAACTAACGGCATTCCGCCGTGAGTTGCATCGCTATCCTGAAATATCAGGCGAAGAAGCGGTAACGGCAAACAGAATTCAAAACACATTAAAAATGCTCTCTCCGACCCGTATTATGACAGGCTTAGGCGGACATGGTGTTGCTGCGATTTTCGACAGTGGTGTAGCTGGTCCTACGGTTCTGTTTCGTGCAGAACTGGATGCTTTACCAATTGAAGAGTTATCAGACGCGCCGTGGGTATCAACGGTTTCCGGCAAGGGGCATCTTTGTGGGCACGATGGACATATGACGATGTTATTGGCCTTGGGACGGTTGATTGCACGCGACCCAATAGCGAAGGGACGCGTTGTTTTGATGTTTCAACCGGCAGAAGAAGACGGCAGCGGTGCGCGTGCGGTGGTTGCTGATCCTGCATTTCATGAGATTAAACCGGATTGGGCTTTTGCCATTCACAATGAACCGGGGCGCCCGTTCGGGTATGTGTCGACCCGCGCAGGGTTGATAAACTGCGCGTCCCTTGGGTTGGCAATCAAGCTTACAGGAAAAACGGCCCATGCGGCTGATCCAGAAGATGGGGTGTCACCTGCGGTCACTGTGGCCAAATTGATCCCTGCATTAGGGGCATTGGGCACAGGTGGGGCCTTAGATGATGATTTTCGACTGGTTACAGTGACCCATGTCAGGATCGGAGAGCCAACATTTGGCATCGCTCCTGGCGAAGCGGTAATCTATGCAACTTTGCGTACTGCGCATGATGATGGGATGGCTGCGATAGATGCTGATGCGCGTAGTCTAGTAGCTGAGCTTGCTGAAGCGGCGGATCTTACAGCTAGCTTTGAAGTCTTCGATAACTTTGCGGCATCCATTAATGATGCAGAGGCAACCAATGTTGCTGTTGCGGCTATGAATGCGATTAGCGTACCAAATGGTGAAGATGGGCTGCCAATGCGCGCATCGGAAGATTTCGGCGTGTTTGGATGGGATGCAAAAGCTGCTATGTTGTGCCTTGGGCCCGGTGAAAATTATGCCGCGTTACATAACCCTGATTACGATTTTCCGGATGATTTAATCCCTGTGGGTGCTGCAATATTTGAACGCATCGCCCGTGATCTCTTATGTAGCGACTGACAAAACTGCCCCTCGCGTAATCAAGCCCTCTGCGCTATCAATACCCCCATGTCACAAATCGATTCCCTATTCGTTACCCGCCTTTATCGCGCTCAGTTGTCTGAACTGGGCAAAACCATTGATGCGTCCGAGCTTGAACACACTTGCCTCTCATTGGCCGACGATGACGAGGCGGGGCAGGTTTGGTGTGAGGAAAACGGGTACCCGGGTTATACCAGCTATGCTTCACTGGACGATCTGCCCTGGCGGTTTCCTATTTTCAAGGATCTGGTCAAGGTTCTTGATAAGCATGTCGCTGCTTTCGCCAAGGATTTGGCGTTTGATCTGGACGGTAAAAAACTGAAGCTGGATAGCCTGTGGATCAACATCCTGCCTACAGGTGGCACACATGCGTCGCATATCCATCCGCATTCCGTGATCAGCGGCACGACTTATGTTGCAATGCCGGGTGGTGCCAGCGCGTTGAAACTGGAAGACCCGCGTTCCGCCCGCATGATGGCCGCCCCCGCACGCAAAGCTGATGCACCGCGCGAATTACGCAGTTTTGTCTATGTCGCCCCCGAAGTGGGCGATGTCCTGCTATGGGAAAGCTGGTTGCGCCACGAGGTGCCGATGAATATGTCGGACGAGGAACGGATCAGTGTGAGCTTTAACTACGGTTGGGGGTAAACTGGGCCCAGACTTTTCGGAATGTTATCCCCCATTCCCTCTTGCCAACACCCCCATTCCGCCCTATAGCACCCACTCATCATGTACTCCACTGGAATCAGGGTGACCCATAAGCATGTTTACATGCCTATATTCGGGGGCCTGCCAGTGATGTTGAAAGGAAAATGGCAATGAATGCCAATGAATTAAAAGATAAAACACCCGACCAGCTGCGCGAAGAGCTGGCTGCCCAGAAAAAAGCACAGTTCAATCTGCGTTTTCAGGCTGCCACTAGCCAGTTGGAAAATACCGCACAGATCAAAACGGCTCGCCGTAATGCTGCGCGTGTGAAAACAATTTTGAACCAGAAAGCTGCCGAAGCGGCAGCTGAATAAGGAAGTGTGACATGCCAAAGCGTATTCTAAGTGGTGTTGTGACAGGCGACCAAAACGAACAGACCGTAACAGTTTCTGTTCAGCGTAGCTTTCAGCACCCGGTTCTAAAGAAAACTATTCGTAAGTCTAAGACATACCGTGCCCATGACGCGAACAACCAATTCAAAATCGGTGATAAAATTCGCATTGAAGAATGTGCGCCGATTTCGAAAACCAAACGCTGGATGGTTCTGCCCGAAGCCTAATAGGCCAAAGCAGACTTTTCAGTTTAACGAAACCCTGGGGATGGTCCCCAAAGGTCGGAAGGAAACCAAATGATCCAGATGCAAACCAATCTGGATGTAGCTGACAACAGCGGCGCTCGCCGTGTTCAGTGCATCAAGGTTC
>JAJFHY010000086.1 GCA_021775375.1 Amylibacter sp.
TGCGTATTCTGGCAGGTTCGAAAACCGCTCTGGAAACTGCATGTACTGCCTCAATCTAAGGGTCTAAACGCCCTATTTCGTTACAGTTTAACCAAAAACACTAAATTCGCCAACGGATTTTTGGCGAATTTTTGCTGGTAAAATAGGTATGTGGCTTTTTTGCCTATAGAACGGCTTTACTTCAGCACTGCTTCAATATTTGCGCCTAAAGTCAACAATTTGCGCTCTTCAAACGGGCTGCAACAGATCATTAACCCGCAAGATGGCAGGCTTGTTGGTAATGTCAGCCCGCAAAGCCCCATTAAATTGCCAATACGCGTGTTGCGCAGGGCTAGAAGGTTTGCACTGATGTAATATTCACTATCCTGTTCAAGCTTTTCAACATTTGGTGGTAAGATCGGAGAGGAAGGTAACAATACGGCATCATAGCCTGCGGTGCGTTTCAGATAGCTTTCGCGCAATTGATCCAGTTTTTGCCATGCTTGAACGTATTCATAGCCCGAAAATGTTTTCCCGATCAAAAAGCGGTCGCGAATTGCGGGATACATAAGCTCTGGTGTGGTATCAATTTCGGATTGCCACTGGGCATAAGCTTCGGTTGTAAACAGACATCCTGCCAGTGGCATTGCCGAATTTATTTCAGGTATATCCAATTCCTCGACAATCGCGCCGGCATCTTTCAGGGATTGGACGGCAAGCATAAATGCATTCTTTGGTGCATCTTCCAGCGTGTCTAACGCAAGTGTTGAACATATGGCAAAGCGTTTACCCTTTAGGCCTGTGTTTTGTAACTGCATTGCTTGTGTGCCGCCAAGAGCGGCAAACAGGTTTGCTGCGTCTTCAACTGAACGGCAGAGCGGTCCGACTGTATCGAACTTTGCACAAAGCGGAACAACACCTTTCAAAGAAAGTAATCCGGATGTGGTTTTTAAACCGACCAGATCATTCCAGGCTGACGGAATACGCACAGAGCCACCAGTATCCGAACCAATTGCGGCGGCAGCTATATTAAACGCAACGGAAGCGGCAGCACCCGAAGAAGAGCCGCCAGCTACTGCGTTTGGATCATTAACGCAAGGCGGTGATTGCGTGACGGGATTAAGACCAAGGCCGGAGAAGGCCAATTCCGACATATGGGTTTTTCCAAGACAAACCAAACCCCCTGACGTGGCGTTTTTCAGAACCTCTGCATCTGCGCGCGGAACGCGGCTCTTTAAAAAGGCAGAGCCTGCTTCGGTGCCCTCGCCATCGGTATCAAACAGATCTTTCCAGGATATCGGGACACCGTCCAACGGGCCGTAACGCGTGCCTTGGACAGCGCGCGCGGTCGCGGTACTAGCCTCATAGATTGCGCGTTCAGGTGTCGTGCGGGCATAGATCCGATGGGCTAAGGGGTGTGCATCAATTGCATCAAGGTAGGTTTGTGTCAGTTCTGATGGGCTGATTTCGCCTGCTTCGATTAAACGACCAAGGTCTGTAGCTGTGCTTTCCAGCAGATTTTGTGACATCTCAAACTCCCTTTTGCCGCAGACTAGCGGCGTATTGATGGCTGGACAATCCATGTTTTCAGGTCATATTCACATGCATGGAATGTGACGCAGATATTATCATTGTCGGTGGTGGCCTGAATGGTTGCACGGCAGCTTTGGCATTAGCCCAAATCGGGCAGGATGTGATTTTGATTGATGCGATGCCGAAGGAAATTCTGGCAGACCCTGCATTCGATGGCCGTGGCTATGCGTTGGCTTTGACATCAAAAAATATGTTGAACGTTCTGGGGCTATGGAAAGAAGTAGCGGAAGATAGCTGTCCAATTCTGGATATTAAGGTTAGCGATGGCCGTGCAGGCGAAGGTGCTGCACCGTGGTTTGTGCATTTTGATCATACAGAAATAGAAGAAGGCCCGATGGGCTATATGCTGGAAGATCGGTTTTTACGCCAAGCCTTGTTGCAGGCAATTGATGGAAACCCTGCGATCCGGCATTTGGATAAAACCAAAGTCATTGATCAGGAAATAACTGCCGGGATGGCATCAGTTATACTTGCGGACGGTAAAGTGTTACGCAGCAAATTGTTGATCGGTTGTGACGGGCGTCAGAGCCAAGTTGCAAAGCGCGCCGGAATAAAACGTAGTGGTTGGGACTATAATCAGACCAGTCTTGTCTGTGCAATTTCACATGAGCTGCCACATAAAAATACCGCACATCAATTTTTCATGCCTTCGGGGCCATTGGCTATTTTGCCGCTTAATGACAATAAGTCATCAATAGTCTGGACCGAAACAACTGCGCGGGCAGCCGAGATTTCTGCAATGAACGATGCGGATTACATGGCGTGCTTACGACCGTGTTTTGGCGATTTTCTTGGCGAGATATCATTGCAGGGCGGGCGGTATTCTTATCCTTTGAATCTAACACTTGCCGATCGTTTTGTGGACAACAGATTGGCGTTGGTTGGAGATGCAGCACATGGTGTGCATCCGCTGGCCGGGCAAGGGTTGAATTTGGGACTGCGGGATATTGCAGCCTTGGTGGAAGTGTTAGCTACCGCCGCACGACGTGGAGAAGATATAGGTGCGCTTGATGTTCTTTCGCGTTTTCAACAATGGCGCCGTTTTGACACAAGTTCATCCGTTGCATCAACAGATATAATTAATAAACTGTTTTCCAATGATAATAGCACAATTCGGATCATGCGTGATCTTGGTATGGGTCTGATAAATTCGACACCATTTGCACGCCGCGGTCTGATGCGTCAGGCAGCTGGACTGACAGGAGATTTGCCTAAACTTCTGCAAGGCAAAATGATTTGAAACTTATTTGATTGGGAAATCTTTGCGCGCAGCAAGTGGTTTCTTAGCGCAATATTTCCAGATGATAAAAATATCACTTACACTATTGATACATATTTAAAGTTAAAGCTAATGTTAATGTATTACATTAAGTAAATTGCCTAACATATATCAATATAACGATAATATTATAAATTATTACTAAATTAGCAACTACTGAACAATCACTAATCGTACATTTCACAATTTAAGTGGTTGGAAGTCTTTTATGATTATTGATTTAATTCAGCAGGGTAAATTGACTTAAAGTTTGCGTGCCTCATCAACCAACATGATAGGAATGCCGTTGCGAATGGGGTATGCCAGTTTTGCTGCCCGAGAGATCAGCTCATTTGTTTTTGCGTCATATTCCAGAGACCGGTGTGTCAGTGGACATAACAATGCTTCTAACATTTTTCCGTCAACCTTGGCTTCGGTACTCATTGTACTTTACCTTCATTTTCGCTGGATGATCTCAACCCAAATTCCATTAATGTTGCAACTGTTTCGCGCCGTATTTTCAGGGTGGGCGCTTCCAGTAATGCTTGTCTTTCTTCGGGGCTGAATGGACACATCATTGATAAGGAATTTACCAGCATTTCTTCTGACGCGTCTTTCAGACTGTTCCAATCGGTTTGAAGATCCTTGGCTTCAAAATAGATTTCAAGCAGGTGAAGAAATGCATTCCGTTCAAAGCCGTCATCTGTTTCTTCAGCCCCGAGATCGCGTTCGAATTCACCCCAATCAACATCTGCTTTGACGTAGGGTGTGAAGCCTGTATCGCTGTTGAGTATTTTGTAACGAGTGATCCCCTTTATCGAGATCAGATAACGCCCGTCATCGGTTTCGGTAAATGATGTTATGCGCCCAGCGCAACCGATATTGTGTAATGGTGGATCGCCTATATCGGTAGGTGCTTCACGCGTCTGGATCATACCGATAAGACGGTGATCAGTTTTAAGAGCATCGTCTATCATTTGCAGATAACGCGGTTCGAAAATATTCAAGGGCAAACGGGCGCGGGGTAAAACCAACGCACCCGTTAGTGGGAAGATCGGAATCGTGGTGGGCAGATTTGACAAATCATAAATCATTGTATTCTGGCCACTCCTGAGATTAGGCAAATATCATTGACGACAATTTACGGCGGCCAACTTGGGTTACGGGATCTTGTGCGCCGAGTGCATCAAATATTTTGAACAACTGTGTTTTCGCGGCCATATCATTCCATTCACGGTCGCGGCCAAAAAGATCAAGAAGCGTGTCGACCGCGGATGCCGGATCATCGTTGGCAAGTTCGGCCATAGCCAAATCAAAACGTGTCTGATGGTCATCAGGGTTGGCAGCCAGCTTGGATTTCAAGTCGCCAACTTCGCCTGCATCTTCCGTCATATCTGCCAATTCAATTTGTGCTTTCACAGCCAGAATTGCCGCATCTTGTGAAATCGCTTCGGGAACGGCTTGTAAAAGTGATGCTGCTTTATCAGGGTCTCCAAGTGCGAGATGGGCTTTTATATGGCCCGCATAAGCACCTGCATTTTCAGGGTCTTCACCAAGAATTGCCGCAAACGTATCAGCGGCATCTTGTGCTGCACCTTGTTCCAGCATTTCATTTGCCATCGCGATGGCCTCTTCCAGACCACCGTCATCGCCGGTTGAAGCAAGAAGCTTGTCGATAAATGCTTTGATTTCAGAGGGTGCTTTTGCCCCCATAAAACCATCCACCGGTTTGCCGTCAACAAAAGCGAAAACCGCCGGGATGGACTGGATACGCATCTGGCTGGCTATCATTTGGTTTTGGTCGATGTCGACCTTTGCCATTTTAATTTTGCCTTTTGCCGCTATCACTTCCGCTTCCAATGCGGGTCCAAGTGTTTTGCACGGTCCGCACCACGGTGCCCAAAAATCCACGATAACGGGTGTATCTTTACTGGCCTCAATAACATCTTGCATAAAGGTGTCTTCATTGACGTCCTTTACCAGATCGGCGGTTGGCTCTGTGTT
>JAJFHY010000087.1 GCA_021775375.1 Amylibacter sp.
TGCCATTGGTAAGTTCACCGCATTCATGAAATCCCAAGTGGGAACACGCTCATTGGAGCCACAACAAGGGGATGATATGGATGCGGTTCTGTCTCGCATTGAGGCGGCCCTTGATAAGGATGATTTAGCCAAAGCATTAACAGAAACAGAAATGCTTACTGATGCCGCCAAGCAAACCATGGGCAAATGGGTTGCATCACTTGCGCAATTAAAAAGTGCAAATGACGCGCTGCAAACAGTGCACGAACAACTGTCAACGGCACAAAGGTAGATGATGTTATGATTTGGTCACTGATACGGATTATATTATTTATATGTGCCATCGCCTTGGTCACATTCGGCATTGCCTATGTCATTGAAACGGGCGGGGAAGTTCGCGTATCCATTGCATCAATGGAATACAGCTTCAGTCCATTGGTCGCTGTAATTCTGGTGCTATTGCTACTAGTTGCTGTTTGGCTTGCAATTGTTGCATTGGGCTTAATGTCCGCGATTTTTCACTTTTTTAATGGCGATGAAACCGCAATTTCACGCTATTTCAACCGCAACCGCGAACAACGCGGCTTTGATGCATTGGCAGACGGTATGGTGGCACTGGCATCAGGTGAAGGTAAAGCAGCGCTTTCGCAGGTATCGAAAGCTGAAAAACTGTTAGGCCGCCCGGAGTTGACGAATTTGGTGAATGCCCAGGCAGCCGAGATGACAGGCGACACGAAAAAGGCATTGAAATACTATAAAAGCCTGCTGGAAGATGATCGCACACGCTTTGTTGGCGTTCGTGGGTTAATGAAGCAAAAACTGGCCGAAGGTGATACCACAACGGCCATGCGTTTGGCTGAAAAAGCGTTTGCATTACACCCTTCGCATGAAGACACACAAAACCTGTTATTTGAAATGCAATCAGATGCAAGTGATTGGGCGGGTGCGCGTGAGACAATCATAACAAAAGTACACAAAGGTTCGCTTCCAAAGGATGTCGGGCGTCGTCGTGAAGCAATATTGGCTTTGGCAGATGCAAAAGACAAGTTGGAAGCAGATGAAATAGAAGCCGCAAAAGCGGCAGTTCTGAGTGCCAACAAGCTGGCACCCACGCTTGTTCCCGCTGCCGTTTTGGCTGCAGAATTGCAAACCTTATCCGGTAATAAATCCAGTGCCGCTAAAATAATCAAAAAAGCATGGGCGGGTAATCCACATCCTGATCTTGCCGCGGCATTTGCCGAGATTGAGGAAAATGAAACAGCAGCGCAACGTTTAAAGCGCTTTAATGCGCTGACGCGGGTAAATGCAGACAATACGGAAACCAAGTTATTGAAAGCAGAGCTGGCTTTGGCGGATGAGGATTTTCCCGCTGCACGCCGCGCATTAGGTGATTTGCATGAAACCGACCCAACTGCACGCTCACTGTCGATCATGGCGGCTATTCACCGTGGTGAGGGTGCTGGCGATGAGGTAGTACGTGGCTGGCTGAACAAAGCATTAACTGCATCTCGCGGGCCGCAATGGATTTGCGCGTCCTGCAATAAAATTCATGGTGCATGGACCCCGAAATGCGATAACTGTAAAGCCTTTGACAGCATGGAGTGGAAAGCACCCCCCGCCAGCGACACGGTCACACAGACAACACGGGTATTACCGTTCGTCGATAGTGTGTTGACGGTTTCGGATAGTTCTGCAGATGTCGAAGAGCCAGTATAAAGTTAGATTTGGGACTCGCGCCATTTTTGCAAGATTAGCTTTGCCGTCATCAAATCCAAATGCGCCCCGCCACCGTTTTTGAACAGGGTAATATCATCGCTGCCACACACATCAAAGCCGCCTGTCGGTATATCATAAAAGTCAGCCAACACATCGTTTTTTGAAATTACACCATTGGCAATGGGCAGTTTCAGCTCACCGATATGTTCAATAGTCGTGTCGCGACTATCAACGAATATCCGCGCGTTTTGCAATGCTGCATCATTGACCTCTCGCATGTCAGGGCGATACGCCCCGATCAGATTGATATGCTGACCTGCCTGCAACCACGCGCCGTCAATAACCGGATCTGTGGACATCGTTGCACAATTGATGATGTCGGCATTTGCAACCGCATCAGCCAAATCTTTCGCCTGCGAGATATCATATGCATCAGACAAATCTGCCACCATCTTTGCGGCATTTTTAGGACTGCGGTTCCACACCTGAAACCGTGCATCCGGATAAATACTGGCGTAAGCGGAAATCATATTGCGTGAAACCGTACCTGCGCCCACAATCAAAATATCCTTGCTGTCGGGGCGTGCCAAAAGTTTTGCGCCCAGCAAACTGTCACCCGCAGTTTTCCATTTCGTCACCAGATGGAAATCAACCAAAGCTTCCAGCTGTCCCGTTTCATCGTCAAAAAGCATCACGCCGCCGTTTATCATCGGAATGGCCTTTGCGGTATTTGCAGGTACGATCGTGGCACTTTTAACCAGCGCCCCCAAGCCGTCGATCCATGCCGCACGCGATAATAGCGTATCATCACCGCGATAAGCCAACCCATCGGATAGGCTGGCTTTGGGCAAGCTGTGGCCTGCAAGCATGGCATCTGTGACATCACCCCACGTCAGGGTTTTATCCATCTCGTCAAAGCCGATAATTGGTATGCTCATGTTTTAAGTCCCTATATCATTGCGTTCCAGCAGTCCGTGCCCAACCAAACAGTCTACCCAAGCATCCGGCCCGTCAAACAGATGTGTATTCCACCCGCGTCTAGTGGCTACGTCAATATTTTCCTGCCGATCATCGGTGAACAACAGGGTTTCAGGGGCAAGCCCGCAATCATTTTCAACCATTTGATAAATCTCTATGGCTGGCTTTATAACTCCCATATGTCCCGAAATGTAACGCTGATCGAACAGCCCCAAATCGGGATATTTGGTTTCTGCGTACTGAAAACTACCGATGCCAAAATTAGACAGGGCAAACACGGGGATACCTCTGGTTTGCAACGCACGTAAGCTGGCCCAGCTAAGGTCTATTGCTGGTGTTGCCATTTCAATCCAGTGGTCGTGCCACATGCAAATCTCAGCTTTGAATTCAGGATATTTTTCAGCCCAAGCATAAATAGTTTCTTTGAATGGACCGCCGCTGTCGACCACATCATTCATGCCGTGTAAATCAACTGCTTCAAACATTCTTTTGCGTTTTGCCGCACCGATTTTCGCATCATAAAACCGTTCCGGCTGCCATTCGATCAAAACATTGCCAATGTCGAAGATTACCGCTTTTATCTCAGTCACCTGGATTGCTTTCTTTTCGCAGCTTGCATTTCACGTTCCAGCATATCCAAAAATCGCGATTTATCCGCTTTGGAAAACGGTTTGCCACCACCCTGCCGGAACGGATCAGCGGCACGTAAGTCAGTCATTAAATCGCGAGTCGCCAAACGATTGCCGATGTTGCTTTTAGTAAAAACTTCACCATTATGCTGGATCACTTGCGCATCATTTTCGATACATTTTGCTGCCAGCGGTATGTCTCCGGTCACGACCACATCACCCAAGCCGGCGCGTTCCGCAATCCACATATCAGCAACATCCGGACCGTCCGGCACAATCACATTTTCAACCAAAGGATGCGGGTTCGGGCGCAATCCGCCATTCGATACTATAAATATTTTCACGCCGTGGCGTTCAGCCACGCGCACGGCCTCATCCTTTACGGGGCAAGCATCGGCATCTACGAAAATACGGGTCATTTATCGCTTTTTGCAGCCTTTGGTTTGACCTTATATTCATCGGGGATCGGCATACGGTTAAACGCATCCAATCCCGCAACTTTATAGGCTTCTGCCAGTGTCGGGTAATTGAAGGTATTTTCAACGAAATAATCTACAGTACCTTTCAAGTTCAACACCGCTTGGGCAATATGGATCAATTCCGTAGCGCCCTCACCAACAATTTGCACACCAAGCAGGCGCCTTGTTTTAAGGGAAACCAGCATTTTCAACATGCCACGGTCCAACCCCATGATATGCCCGCGCGAGGTTTCCGAAAACCGTGCAACGCCGACTTCATAGGGGATATTCAACCCGTTCACTTCTTCTTCGGACATACCAACTGTGGACATTTCAGGCACCGAATAAACCCCGTAAGGAAACCATGGGCTTTCGGGTAAGGTCGGCACTTCCAGCGCATGACATGCAGCAATGCGGCCCTGTTGCAATGAGGTTGACGCAAGGCTTGGATGACCGATAACATCACCTGCCGCATAGATATGCTGCACAGATGTTTGATAGGTTTTACGGTTCACATCCAGTCGCCCGCGTTTATCGGTTTTCAAGCCCAAAACCTCAAGGTTCAGTTTTTGCGTGCTACCCATACGCCCTGCGGCAAACAACAGCATTTCAGCGCGCACATGGCGGCCATTTGCCATGGATATTTCGATAAAACCACCCTTGTCCTCGACCTTTTCAACCTCTGATCCAAGACGAATATCAACACCGTTGGTACGGATTTGTTGGGTAAACTCGGCGATTAAAGTTTTGTCGATGAAATCAAGGAATGTCGGGCGGGGTTCCACTAATGTCACCCGTACGTCCAATGCACTGAACATTGTGGCATATTCAACCCCGATAACACCGGCGCCGATAACGATCAAAGAGCGGGGTATATTTTGCATATCCAGCAAATCATCCCCGTCCACAACGGTCGTTTTGTTGAACGGTATATAATCAGGACGGTACGTGTGTGTGCCTGTTGCGATCAGGAACTTGTCGGCACTCAGATGACAGATCTCATCGCCCGGAACCTTTACTTCCAGCTCATTCATACCGGTAAAACGGGCCTCTCCGGTCATGCTTTCGACATGGTTGCGAGCGAATTGGTGCTCTAGAATATCAACCTCGTAATCCAGCGTTTTATGCAAACGTTCTTTTAGATCATTGGCTTCAATCGCTTCTTTTGCGCGGTAAGAATGGCCGTAAAAGCTACGCTCGCGCCAACCTGACAGGTTCAACACAGTTTCGCGCAGGGTTTTTGACGGAATGGTTCCCGTATGCACCGATACACCACCCATGCGTGGATTGCGTTCAATGACCAAAACACGGCGTTGCAACTTGGCGGCCTGAATGGCGGCGGCACGCCCCGCAGGGCCGCTACCGATCACGATTAAATCATAATGCTCCATGCATATCCCTTATGTCTTAAATTTCAGTGACCTTACATTGGCACGAAGATATGCAAAACAGTTATCTTTACACCATTTTGTGTATCAAAAGCGCATCCGCCTTTGTAATTACAGGGTATTAACATTCATGGGCGTCTAAAATTCCACAACGGCCCGGATTGATTTGCCAGCATGCATCAGATCGAAACCTTTGTTGATGTCTTCAAGTGGCATTTTATGCGTAATCATCGGATCAATCTCAATCTTGCCATCCATGTACCAGTCAACAATCTTCGGCACATCCGTGCGCCCGCGTGCGCCGCCAAACGCAGTCCCGCGCCAAACGCGGCCCGTTACCAGTTGGAAGGGACGTGTGGAAATCTCGGCACCCGCCGGAGCCACACCGATGATAACGCTTTCGCCCCAACCTTTGTGTGCGCTTTCCAATGCCGTACGCATAGCGCCAACATTACCTGTGGCGTCAAACGTATAGTCGCCACCGCCACCAGTAAGTTCCACCAGATGGTTCACAAGATCGCCGTCAACTTTGGTTGGGTTCACGAAATCGGTCATACCGAACTTTGTTGCCATCTCAACCTTACCGTCGTTCATATCGACACCGACAATTTGATCGGCGCCCGCCAACCGCAAGCCCTGCACCACGTTCAAACCGATACCGCCAAGACCGAACACAATCGCGGTCGATCCGATTTCAACCTTGGCCGTATTGATAACCGCGCCGATGCCGGTTGTCACACCGCAGCCGATGTAGCAGATTTTGTCGAACGGCGCGTCTTTGCGTACTTTCGCTAAAGCGATTTCCGGTAAAACCGTGTGATTGGCAAATGTGGAACAGCCCATGTAATGCAGGATCGGTGTGCCATCGAGCATTGAAAAGCGGCTGGTGCCATCGGGCATAAGGCCCTGCCCCTGGGTGCTTCGAATAGACTGGCAGAGATTGGTTTTCGGGTTCAGACAATATTCGCATTCACGACATTCAGGCGTGTATAGAGGGATCACATGATCGCCAACTTTCAAATCTTTTACACCCGGTCCGCATTCCACAACAACACCGGCGCCTTCGTGTCCTAAAATGGCAGGAAACAGCCCTTCGGGATCAGCGCCTGAGCGGGTGAATTCATCCGTATGGCAAATTCCCGTGGCTTTTATTTCCACTAAAACCTCGCCCTCTTTAGGGCCTTCAAGGTTCACTTCCATTATCTCAAGTGGTTTTCCGGCCTCTAGGGCAACAGCGGCGCGTGTTCGCATGATATATCTCCGTTCAATTCTTGGTTACATTGTTAGAACATTGCGTCAAAATCAAGCGAATTTAAGAGAAACAGGGTGACTGTTTCCTTGGGCAGGTTTAGGTTTGCCCAGAATAGCAGAAAGAAAAGATTACCGTTATGGATAAGTACGATGTTTTAGTGATAGGCGGCGGTGTAAATGGCTGCGGTATTGCGCGTGATGCCGTTGGACGCGGGCTGAAGGTTGCTTTGGTTGAACAAGGTGATTTGGCGGGTGAAACATCATCGTCTTCAACAAAGTTATTTCACGGCGGTTTGCGTTATCTGGAATATTACGAATTCGGTTTGGTCAAAAAAGCACTGATCGAGCGCGAAGTGCTTTTGCGTAACATGCCGCATATATCATGGCCCATGCGATTTGTGATACCGCACCTTTCGGGAATGCGCCCCAAGTGGATGTTGCGTGCAGGTTTGTTCATTTATGATTACATCGGTGGTCGAAAGTTACTGCCGCCCACCAAAACCGTGAATCTGCAAAAAGACCCGTTAGGCGCCCCTTTGGTTGATGCTATCAAAATCGGGTTTGAATATTCCGATTGCTGGGTCGATGATGCACGACTAGTCGTTTTGAATGCGCGTGATGCGGCTGATCGCGGCGCCGAAATCAAGGTGCGCACCCGGTTCATATCCGCCAAACCGAAGGACGGGTATTGGGTTGCCAATGTGAAAGATATGCATGATGGCAAAACCAAACGCATTCATGCGCGGGTGTTGATCAACGCAGGCGGGCCTTGGGTGAAAAGTATCATCGAAGATCAATTGAATACCGATACGCCCGAAAACATCCGTCTGGTGCGTGGCTCGCATATTGTCGTGCCGAAGATTTATGACCATGACCGCGCCTATTTCTTTCAAATCGCAGACGGGCGTCTTGTATTCACAATCCCATACGAGAATGACTTCACACTGATCGGCACAACGGATGCGGATCACAAAGGCGATCCTGCAAACCCGCAATGCAGCCCTGAAGAGGCGGCTTATTTATGTGATGTCGTTTCGAAGAATTTCAAAAAGAAAATATCTACGGACGATATTGTCTGGACTTACGCAGGTGTGCGCCCGTTGCATGATAACGAAGATGGTGACGCAAAATCCGCATCGCGCGACTATGAAATCAAAACACGCGAAATTGACGGCACCCCGTTGATCAACATCTTTGGCGGTAAAATCACCACATATCGCAAACTATCGGAAGAAGTGGTCGCCGAACTTGCCCCCTACACCAGCATGATAAACAAGCCCTGGACACATCACGCCCATTTACCCGGGGGCGATTTTGCATTGGCACAAAAAGATGAATTGATCGCACAATTCCGTTGGGATTTCCCGTTTTTGGATGAGATGCAAGTGCACCGAATGTTTAAGGCATATGGAACACAGGCGACGGAAATGCTAAAAGGTGTGACTTCGGTAAAGCAAATGGGCAAGGCTTTTGGAGCGGGGCTGACAGAAATTGAAGTAAATTGGTTAATGGACCATGAATGGGCGCAAACAGCCGAAGACGTTGTCTGGCGCAGAACAAAACTTGGATTGCGGTTAACCAAGCGACAAATCACGACCCTTGATACTTGGATCAAAAAGGCACGCGCATGAGTTATATCCTCGCTATAGATCAAGGAACAACATCAAGTCGTGCAATACTTTTTGATGGTGATCTAAAGCCCGTTTCAACCGGGCAACAAGAATTTCGCCAGATATTTCCAAAGGATGGTTGGGTAGAGCACGACCCCGAAGAAATATGGGAAACAACGCTGGCAACCTGCAAAGAGGCCCTGACAAAAGATGCTATGGCCATTGGTATCACCAACCAGCGTGAAACCGTAGTAATTTGGGATAAAACCTCGGGCAAGCCAATCTACAATGCCATTGTTTGGCAAGACCGCCGCACGTCGGATTACTGTTTTGCACTAAAGGCCAAAGGCCATGAAGAACATGTGACGGAAAAAACCGGCCTGTTACTGGACCCATATTTTTCTGCAACCAAGATCAACTGGATTCTGGATAATGTTGAGGGCGCACGGGCAAAGGCAGATGCAGGCGACTTATTATGCGGGACTATCGATTGCTTTTTAATCTGGCGATTGACGGGTGGAAAAGTGCATGCAACCGACGCCACAAACGCGTCGCGCACAATGCTTTACAATATACATACGGGTCAATGGGATGATGATTTACTAGACCTTTTCAATATCCCCAAAAACATGCTTCCCGAGGTTAAAGACTGCTCTGGCGACTTTGGCGAAACACGCGCGGAAATATTTGGTAAATCCATACCCATTCGCGGTGTTGCCGGTGATCAACAGGCCGCGTCAGTGGGTCAGGCATGCTTTGATGTCGGCATGATGAAATCCACATATGGGACGGGATGTTTTGCCTTGCTGAATACCGGTGAGCAAGCGGTGCAATCAAAAAATAGATTACTGACCACAATTGCATATCAGTTAGACGGCAAACCGACCTATGCATTGGAAGGCTCGATTTTCATTGCCGGTGCAGTCGTGCAATGGCTGCGCGATGGGTTGCAGATAATCGATAATGCGCGTGAAACAGACAATCTGGCTATAGCTGCTGACCCGGAACAATCTGTTGTCATTGTGCCTGCCTTTACCGGTCTGGGCGCACCGTATTGGGACGCGGAATGTCGCGGTGCCATTTACGGATTGACTCGCAACTCCGGCCCTAAAGAGTTCGCAAAAGCCGCCCTGCAAAGCGTCGCATTCCAAACCCGCGATTTGCTGGAAGCTATGCGTAAAGACTGGGATTGGGGCACTGAAACCGTGTTGCGTGTTGACGGCGGCATGACGGCAAGCAACTGGACCATGCAATACCTTGCAGATCAACTAAACGCACCCGTAGATCGCCCGGTCGTTACCGAAACAACAGCCAAAGGGGCTGCATATCTGGCAGGGCTGGCAATGGGTGTTTATCCGGAACCCAGCGCATTCAAAAAAACTTGGCAGCTGGAAAGACAGTTCGTACCATCATTGGATCCTGAAATCAGGCAGCGCGATTATGACCACTGGTCAGACGCCGTTCAAAGAACATTGTCGCACGAGCGCTAAAGCTTAATCATCCGCATCATGCTCGGCTACGCCTAATGCATCTGCCAGTCTTTGTTGTGCTGATCCGGGGCGCAGCGGTTTTTGCTGATCTTCCGACGGTGCCCAACCTGTCAGAAACACAAACTCGAAAGTTGCGCCAATACGGCCTGATGCTTTTGTGTAATTCGAGCTATAAACATCCGCTGCCATCGCAAGCGTTTCGCGTTTTAGTGTTCGCCGTCGCGCCATAAGCGCGTTTGTCTCAGCCATATTGCGCAGATCATTCATCAGGTGAATGGACGTGTCATATTCGACCATTAATGTGATACTGTCCGCAACCGGCAGCGCGAAACCTGCGCGTTGCAGCAATGCACCCAAATCCCTGATCTCGGCCATCGGCGCCACACGTGGACTGATACCACCTTCGATGCGTGCTTCAGCCTCTGCAAAAGCCGTGCGCAATTCGTTCAGGGTCTGCCCCCCGAACATAGCGGCAACCATCAGACCGTCCGGCTTCAATGCGCGTCGCATTTGAACCAGTTGGCCAACCAAATCATTGGCCCAATGTAATGTCAGACCATTTATAATCAGATCATGCGCCTGCACAGGTAAGTCGATAACCGTAGCGTCAGGTACAGTTGTGCCGCCTAGTGCTAGTGTTTTTTGCCAAACATCCGGGTTCCAGCCGACAAATGCCGGTTGCGTAAAGGTTCTGTTAATATCTTGCAGTCTTTCATGGACGCAATCAGCGGCAAACTCATGCAAGAACCATGCCGCATTGCCAGCCTTTGCAGCACGGGCGCGATGTTTGGACAACGCTTTGGTGTCAAAAAGTTCACTTGGATTATGCATAAAGCTCCTTTTGCATGATCTTGGGTTTTGCGCAAGAAAGGAAAGACTATCTTAAAACGGCTAATGACAATGCTCTACCCGGCCAGATGTCTGGCTTGTGGGGCCGAAACATCGCATGAACGCGGTTTGTGCAATGATTGCTGGAAAGCGACTTACTTTACCACCGGTCAGGTTTGTGACAGTTGTGGTGCCCCTGTTCATGAAAGCGTTGTAGAGCCGTGCTATTGTGATCAATGCTTAGGCTCGCCACCGGCATGGGATCGCGGGCGGTGTTCGGTACTTTATGAAGGTGTGGGGCGCAAACTGGCGTTACTTTTGAAACATTCCGATCGTTTGGATTTAGCCCCCGAGATGGCCAAATGGATGCATCAATCCTGTAGGCCAATTCTGGAATCCGATATAATCTATGTACCAGTTCCGTTGCATAGATGGCGGTTGTTACGCAGACGTTTCAATCAGGCAGCGGTTTTAGCGCAGCATATGGCCCGAATTAATGGTTCGGAAATATGTGTTGATATGCTGCACCGGATTAAATCCACTGCCATCCAGAAAGGCATGGGTCGAACAGCGCGTTTTGCCAATCTTAGCCAGTCAATCGTGTTCAATAAAAAACACCTAGATCGCCTAAGAGGCAGATCAGTTCTGCTGGTAGATGATGTTATGACTACGGGTGCAACCCTGTCAGCCTGTGCGGAAATCTGCCGCCAAGCTGGTGCCGAAAAGGTGAACACAGTCGTATTTGCACGCGTTGCAAGGTCTGAATAAACCTATATATTCCAAAAAAAGTGAATCAGGACCATACAATGAAACGTGTAGAAATTTATACCACTCCCATTTGTGGCTATTGCGCCCGCGCCAAACGGCTGCTGGCAAAAAAAGGCGTCTCTTATGCAGAGATAAATGTGATGGTACGCCCCGCAAAACGCGCCCAGATGATGCAACGTGCAAGCGGGCGCAGCTCGGTGCCGCAAATTTTCATCGGCGGGGAACATATCGGTGGATGTGACGAGCTGCATTCACTGGAACTAAATGGCAAGTTGGATGCCATCCTGGCTGCATGATGCTGAAGGTTGGTCTGATACAAATAACTGCGTCTGATCGACCAACGGACAATCTGATAACCGTATTGCAAATGGTGCGCGAAGCCCACGCTCAAGGTGCACAGTTTATTATAACGCCTGAAGCAACAAATTGTATCTCTACGGATCAAGATCACCAACGCAGCGTTTTCCATTTTCAGGACAACGACCCCAGCCTGAAAGCATACCAAGAGATTGCTGCAGAGCTGGGCATTTGGTTGATGATCGGCTCGCTGCTGTTATTATCAAATGATCCGGACGGCCGTTTTGCCAATCGAAGTATTCTGATCGGGCCTGACGGTAAAATTTCGGCACTTTATGACAAGATACACATGTTTGATGTCGCTCTGTCAAAGTCAGAAAACTTTAAGGAATCAAATGGTTATCGACCCGGAGATAGGGCGGTTATTACCGCCTGTGATTTTGGCACTGTTGGTATTACGATTTGCTATGATCTGCGCTTCCCGCACTTGTTCCGAACCCTTGCGCAAGCGGGTGCACAAATCATAACTGTTCCATCTGCCTTTACGCAAACAACGGGCGAAGCGCATTGGCATGTTCTGCTGCAGGCGCGTGCGATTGAAACAGGATGTTATATTTTAGCTCCGGCCCAGACGGGCACACATGACGCTACCGTCGGCAAACAGCGTAAAACCTATGGCCATAGTCTGGTTGTGGCCCCTTGGGGTGAAATAATTTCGGATGCAGGTACTAAGGTTGGCATAACAATAGTTGAAATTGATCTGGAACAAGTAGAGACTGCACGCAGGCGTATCCCGTCCTTGCAGCATGATCGAAAGTACCAACCCCCGGAATGTCCACAGAAGACTCTTTAGCAATAACCCTTTTCAGCGAGATCATGGCATCGGACCAGTTGGTGCGCTCACAACTGTCCAAAGCCCTGCCCAAAGGCATGGAACTGTCGCATTTTTCGGTTCTAAACCACCTTGCACATCAGGGCGTAGAACGCTCGCCCGCACAGTTGGCGCGGTTGTTTTCGGTTACCAAGGGTGCGATGACCAACACATTAAGCAAACTTGAAATTGCAGGTTATGTTCATATCCGCCCTGATTGGGATGATGCCCGCAAAAAGAAAGTCGCCTTAAGCGTTGCCGGACGCAATGCACGCGATCAGGCCGTCTGTGCGGTTGAGCCTGTGTTTGAAGGCATTATCAAAAAGATGGGCGTTGATAAGATCAAAACAACCCTGCCGATCCTGCGCGAGCTTAGAATTGCGCTGAGTTAGGTATAAAGGGCCACAAAGAGTTCCCTGTTTTGGGATAAACACCCTTTTATCGTGCATCTGATCAGAACAACCGGATGACAGCTATGAGCCTAAATTGCCAATCTTTTGCGATGCGGCTAATATCGGCTATTGAGCGCAAATATCTCGGCCAACCCCAGTCTAGACAACGCCGCGCGCCCACGCAATACAGGTGCACCAGCCTATGGAGGCCGCAATGACCGACCAATATAAACACCTTCTTTCGCCAGTCGATGTTGGCCCTTTCACCCTGCGTAACCGGGTGCTGGTTACCGCCCATGTACCCGGGATCGAGACCGAAGGCCACGTCAACAACGCCTACATAGCCTATCAACTGGCCAAAGCACGGGGCGGGGCTGCTCTGCAGGTCAGCGGTTCTACAGCCGTGCACCGCACTGGTGCGGTTGGCGCGGGCCGAGGTCTGAATGCCAGCGATGACAGCTGCATCGACGGCTACCAACGGCTGGCCGACGCGATTCACCGCCATGAAGGGCGCTTTCTGATACAGCTCGGTCATGCCGGGGCAAATGTCGCCGACACTGGTGCGGGCCGCCCACTGGTTGCCCCATCCCCGATCATGTCGCGCCTTTCGCGCGAGATGCCGAAACAGATGACCATCAGTGAGATTGACGAGCTGGTCGAAGCCCACGGCACCGCCGCTGCCCGCGTGCGCAGGGGCGGTCTCGACGGGGTCGAACTGCTTTCCGCCTTCGGATATCTGCCCGCCGCGTTTCTTTCGCCCTATTCCAACAGCCGCAGCGACAATTACGGCGGGTCGTTGGAAAACCGCATGCGCTTCTTGCTGCGCACCATCGACGCCGTGCGCACGGGAATAGGCCGCGACCGCATCCTTGGTGTGCGCCTGCCCGGCGATGAACAGGTTCAGGGCGGACTAACCCAGTCTGATCTTCAGGAGATCGCTGCACTGATCGCCCAGACCGGACAGGTTGATTATCTCAATGTCATCGTAGGCACGAATTACGATCGGGCGGGGCGCATGGATCATTGGCCGCCAACCCCAGCGCCGCACGGCCTGTTCGTGCCGTTGGCTGCTGGCATCAAATCCCGCGTGGCCGTGCCGGTCTTCACCACGGGGCGGATTACCGATCCGGCGATGGCCAACGCCATAATCAAACGGGGCGATGCCGATATGGTCGGCATGACCCGCGCCCAGATCTCCGACCCGAACCTCGTGCGCAAACTGCTAGAGGGGCGCCCACAGGACATCCGCCCCTGTGTAGGGGCCAATCTCTGTATCGCGCAGGCAATGGCGGCGAAACCGATCCGCTGCATCCACAATCCGATGACTGGGCGCGATGTCACCTGGGGCGATGCAATCCCTACAGATGCACCCAAGAACGTCACAGTCATCGGGGGTGGCCCCGCTGGGTTGGAAGCCGCCCGCGTTGCCGCCGAACGTGGCCACAGAGTAACCCTTTACGAAGCATCGGACGATCTCGGTGGCCAGCTCGCGCTCTGGGCACAGGCCCCGATGACCCGCGAATTCAGCAAGACCTTGAACTGGTATCGCACCCAACTGACCCAGCTTCAGGTCCGTGTCCATACCCGCCAGCGGCTTGCCCCGGAAGATGTAGCCACGCTGGACGCCGATGTCCTTATCCTCGCGACCGGTGCTGTCGCCGCGCCGGCGCTGCCCACCGCAACCGGCCCCGATGCAATCCCCGTTATCGATCCATGGCAGGCCATCGCCGACAGCCCCACCGGGCAGCACATCTTGATCAATGACGAAGGTGGGGGCCGCGCCGCCCTCTCTGCCGCCGATGCGTTACTCGACCAGAACCGCATCACACTGGTCAGCGCCGAATACGCAATTGGTGAGCTTGTCACCCCCACAGTACGCGCACCGATCTATAAACGTTTTCTTGCGGGCGGCGCAGAGATGCACCCATCACAGGAAATCCACGCCATCGACGGGCGCAGCGTCACGTTGCTGTCTGTGCATACTGGCGATGAAACCCACATCGAAGATGTAGACATCGTGGTCGACTGGCGCGGCGGCGCTGTGGAAACAACCCTGCAATCAGCTATCGAGGCACGCGGCCTGCCACACCACATCATCGGTGATTGCGTCGCACCGCGTCAGGTCCATATCGCGATTGCAGAAGGGGCGATGGCGGCCCGTGCGATCTAAATGACTCGGTTTGGGCCGTGTAGGTACTGCCAAATAAACTCGAACTGAGCTCGAATCCCATACTGCGCAACTTTTATACCATACAGAACTGACACCACTCGGTGAGTGCAGTGTTTCAATTTTGTTTGAAAACCTGCCGGGAGATTAGGTGCCTCTGGTGATTTAAATAGTTGTAATATTGGACTGTAAACCTGCCACTGGCATGGTCAAAGCGAAAGGCAGCTTTGAGCCCCTTATTGACCGTTTTTTGCATCAAAGCTAATGTCGATTATAGTCACACTCGAATTGTGAAAACGCTTTAATATCAAAACAAACGGAAAGCGGCCAAATTCTATGTTAGCAACAGCCCAAATTTCCTTTAATAGGCTATTACCAAAGTGATGAGCGTCATTGATACCATTTATGATGGGGTTATAAACGGCGACAAACAGACGTGGTTGTTTTTAATTGCAATATATACTCTGTTATGCGGGCTGATAAGTCTGATTGTTCAAATTCGGATACTCAATTGGGCAGAAACCCCCGGAACACTTGTTCAGTCACAAGTTGGAACCTGGAGTCCTTCAGTTTCTGCAGATGAAGTCGATTTTTATGCAAATGTCAGATATAATTATACTGCGGCAGACACGGTTTACGAAGGCCATCGACTTTCACCTTGGACTGTAATCGTAAGCACCAATCTAAGGTTTATTCTGCGTTGGCAAATGAAAGGTATTACTCACCTTTCTACAGATGAAGTTATGGTATTTTATAAACCGTCAAACCCCAAGAAAAGCTACCTAATAAAACCGGGAAAAATTGGAATCGCATTTACGGCGGGAATGGTATTCTTTCCCATGATTTATTTGTTATTTGGTGGTAGTAGATTTTTGTTCTGATTATTCAGAAATTTTTAATTCTAGATAAACTCTATGATCCTACCCCACCCATTTTGTGTAACAAAAAGATAAAACCTCTCAACACGCAAAACTAAGCCTTGTTAACGCTGGCCGTTACATAGTTCACGCTTAAATCACTATCAGAAATTGACCACGACCACTTCAGAGGATTGAATACGAAGCCTTTACGGTCAACAGGTGTCAGGCCTGCGTTATGCAACAGATCATACAACTCATCCGGCGTTATAAACTTGTTCCAGTCATGCGTGCCCTTCGGTAGCCAGCGCATAATATGTTCAGCCCCGATAATTGC
>JAJFHY010000088.1 GCA_021775375.1 Amylibacter sp.
CACCAAATCCAGCCCTTATAAAATAGGCATATCGGATGTCGTTTTGTTAGCAACGCCGGCCACGGTTTCGACCACAACACTATCTGCGCTTATAGCGGCCCAGAATAAACACCAAGGTTATACAATTCAGGATGACGGCGCGATTTCTATTCCTGACATTGGCCGCATTGCGATTGCTGGCCAAACAATAGAAGAAGCCGAAGCAACAATTTTTCAAGCACTAGTAGAAAATCAAATAGATCCAAAGTTTTCTCTTGAAATCATAAAGTTTAATGCCCGAAGCGTTTCCGTTGACGGCTCTGTAAATTTCCCGAAAATTGTCCCCATCACTATGAAACCATTAACTTTGCAAAATGCTTTGCAAAATGCGGGTGGTATAGTGTCTCTAACGCCCGAATATACAACAATTCGTATTCTCCGGAACAGTAAGGAATATATAATACCTCTTCAACAGGTCCAAGGACAACCAGATCTGCAAAATTTTATATTACAAGACGGTGACAGTATTCTTGTCGAAAATAGCTTCCAGAAACAAATGGCAATTAATGATGCAAACTCGGCAGCGATTGCAACCGCTCAAATTAAAACAGACCTTAAGCGAGAGCAATCCGAAGTCGCGCGCAAAACATTCCTAACCAAATTAGAACTTGGTGCCGTAAAACGCGATTATGTGTATCTAGCAGGCGAAGTTGCCAAACAGGGACGCTTCCCTTTGCCGTTTAACAATATAGCGTCTGTTGCAGATGCTATATATTCAGAAAATGGCATCAGAACCCGTGAAGGGGACTTAAGTCAGATTTACATCCTGCGCGGCAGCAGTTCCGACACATCAGTGATCGCATATCATTTAGATGCTAAAAATGCGGTGAACCTGCTACTGGCAACTAAAATGCAACTTCGCCCAAATGATATCGTGTTTGTAGCAGAGCAACATGTGACAGCATGGAATCGTGTAATCAGTCAAATACTTCCAACATTTAATATCGCCAATTTATCAGATCTGATAGCTCAGTAGCTTTTTAGTAATTAGAGTCTATCACCTCTTATCGGGTAGATGCATGTAAGTTTAACTACCTGATTTTATGATTGAGGCAGTAAATCATAAATCCATATTTTGTTATATTCAGAAATAACTTCTTCCAGTTTCTATATTACTTACGCAACCATTTAACCCAATCGGCGCTTTTCAGCCAACTAACGTGTTAAAAACAAGCAAATATTTGCGCAAAAACAGATGTAGCCTAATTGTGTCTACACTAAACCAAGTCGTAACTATAATTAAATTTTAGTACGTAATGTAGTTTCGATAATAGACCATAAGCATTTTGGTAAGGTTGTGCACAGATCGCATCCAGCCAAATTTGAAATTAGACAACAAACAAGGGCAGGTACACTTTGGACAGTAAACTTCACGCAGTAATGCGCAGCTATCAATGCAAAACATCAATAATGTCTAAATTAAGATGCGAAGGGCACAAAGTTATCTTTGTTTTGCCCCAACTAAAGCATATTTCTTAGCGATTGTTTCCAAAATCAATGCCTTAGCAGGCAAAGCAACGGGATTGTCTCCACTCTTATGTGGACTGGCCCCGCAGACAACAGCCTGCTTATCAAATGAATTGAGCCAATGCGTTGGTTTCAATTGCCAAAGGAAAGAATAGATCCATGCAGACACTTTATAAACGGTTGATGCAAGATAAAGCGAATGAGAGCCGTCTTGGTGGCTCAGCATTGAACAACACACTGGGCGATAGCAATTCATCCCATACAGTTGTTGATTTCACTGACGTTAGCTTAGATGATCTCGATGATATTGCATCGCTAACCTTTGGGCTTGACCAGATTGACGATGATATAAGTGACGCGGACTTAGAAAGCGGTAATATATTCTCGCCAGACTTTGACCATGATACCGATGACGCGTTAACCGCAGACAGCTTCGCATCGGAATCTATCGAGAGTGGCTATGCAACCGGGGACATTCTGACTGCCGTTAATTACCATGCACACGCGGGATCTCCTGCTGAACAAACATCTTATTTAGAGCAACCCGCTGCAATTGATACACAAGCAAACATAAATTTCGCCGGAACCGGAACGGGTGGCACGAGCAATGCGGCCCTGCCGACATTTACTTTTGACCAAATTGCGGATCAGCTGACCAATGGCTATTGGGATTATAGAGGCCAATCTACCCGTAGTTTCAATCTGGATGCTAGCCGTGAAATAGCCGTCGATATATCCAGCTTAACCGCTGACGGTCAATTTCTGGCAACCAATGCTTTGCAGGCATGGTCAGATGTAACCGGAATCACTTTTACCTTTTTACAAGGCACAGGTGGCGGCTCAACGCTGTCAGAAAACATCGATGCTGCGGCAAATATTACAACAACAGCTTCATTCGCCCCTGGCCAGACATTCGCAGGGTCTCTTTCTTCGGTCGGCGATAACGACTGGGTTAGAATTTCATTGCAAGCCGGTCAGACGTATTCATTTGGCTTGGATGGTGACGGTACAACCAGCCAGCTGGGAGACCCCCTGCTAAGTCTGCGCAATGCCAGCGGTACGCAGATTGCATCTAATGACGATGGGGGCGCTGGTTTAAATTCCCTACTTGCCTACACGGCGGCAACTTCGGGCACCTATTATGTCTCTGCTGGCTCTTATAATAACAGCCAATCAGGGAATTATCTGCTTACAGCTCAAAACGGCACAAGCGCCAGTGCTGATATTGTATTCGGTGATACTGGAAGCGGTGCATATTCATCATCCACCACATCAGGCGGACAGATCCTGTCTTCTTCTGTTAATGTCTCAACCGCCTGGCTGAATAGCTACGGCACCTCACTGACCAGCTTTAACTACCAGACATATATACACGAAATAGGTCATGCGCTGGGCTTGGGGCACGGCGGCAACTATAATGGCAGCGCCTCTTATGCTACGGATGCCCATTATGCCAATGATAGCATGCAGGCGACTATCATGTCCTATTTTAACCAAAGCCAAAACACAGCGATCACTGCCAGCAATGCCACGGTTGTTTCTCCGCAAATCGCAGATATTCTTGCAATTCAAAACCTTTACGGCAACGCACCCGCCACTCGCGCGGGCAACACTACCTACGGGGTTGGTGAAACAAGTGATGCAAACGTGAATATCCTTGGCACCACTGCCGCTTCTATTTATGATGGCGGTGGTATTGATACGTTTAACTTCAGCTCTAACGGCTCAAATCAACGCATTGACCTTACCCCAGAAACATATTCGGACACCAATGGCCGTATTGGCAATTTAGGCATTGCGCGTGGAACCATCATTGAGAATGTCACAACTGGCAGCGGTAACGATACTATTACAGGCAACAGTGCAAACAATATATTATACTCCGGCAATGGCGCCGATACACTGTATGGCGGGGCCGGGAATGATACCCTGTCCGGTGGATCAGGAAGCGATCGATTGAACGGTGGTACCGGAAATGACACGGCGCTTCTTGAGAGCGGTGCATCCGCATACAATATATTATATGATTATGCGACTTACACTGGCACAAATTTGCGCTTGCAAAATAGCAGCGGTCAAATTGATACGCTGGAAAACATCGAAACACTATCTATCGCTGGTACAACTTACGATGTGGCAACAATTACAGGCGCTCTGATAAGCACATATGGAGCAGTCAGCAACGGAGCTGCAGCTATAACTGCCGCATTATCCGATTTCTTAGCTGGTGGCACAGGTAGTAACGTGCAAACCGGCGGAGCGGGTGATGACATCTTCACCAGCGGCACGGGTGCGGATACAATTAATGGCGGAGCTGGCGTCGATACAGTTGATTACAGCGGCTCAACCAATGCACAGACAATTAATCTGGTGACAAATGTGAACATTGGTGGAACGGCCAATAATGACACGTTGATCAGCATCGAGAACGTTATCGGGTCCAATACGAACGGCGACAAGATTACCGGTTCTGCGGGCGCAAATGAGATACATGGTATGGGAGCCGCCGATATTCTGCGCGGCTATAACGGTGACGACTTCATCTTCGGCGACGCAGGCAATGACTTCCTTTATGGTGGGCGTGGCGCGGATGCGCTGGATGGCGGTGCGGGCATTGACTGGGCGATGTATAACGACAGTAGTGCAGGTGTAACCGTTGATCTAAACGGGGTCGGCGCGAATGGATTTGCCCAGGGCGATACTTACACCGCCATCGAAAACGTTTTCGGGTCAAACTTCGGTGACACAATCACGGGTGATAATGGTATTAATAAAATATTTGGTGACGATGGTAACGACAGTATCGATGGAGCTGGAGGGCGCGATAACATCCGCGGCGGCACTGGCAATGATACGCTTGACGGAGGCGCCGGCACCGACGGGTTACGTGGCGATGCGGGCAATGATGTCTTCGTCTTCATGGCAGGTAACGCGTTGGATAATGTGTTGGACTTCGACGATTTTGGTAATGACCGCGTTGATCTTTCAAGCTTTGGCTTTACCTCCTACACCGACGTTCAGGCAATCATGGGGCAAGTGGGAGACCACGTGCGCATCGATCTTGGCGGCAGCGACGTCTTGTTGCTACGTAGCACTTTGCTTGCAGATATGGGTGCTGATGACTTTATTTTGTAAAATACCACGAGCGATAAATATTAATTTGGGGGCGGTTTCTTCATATTTTCTGTATGTAAAGCAATCGCCTCATCGACATCGTCGAAATATGTTAGCATACCATCTTCTATAACAGCAGCTGCATCACACATATCTTTAACCATACCCATAGAATGAGATACAAATATTGCACTACTGCTTTGCATTCTATTGTTAAATACAAGTATACTTTTAGCACGAAAAGCGGCGTCCCCAACGGATGTGACTTCATCTACTAAATATGTATCAAATTTAATTCCCATAGAAACGCCAAAAGCAAAACGTGAGCGCATACCAGAAGAATATGTTCTTAGTGGTAAATGAAAATGTCTTCCGAGTTCTGCAAAATATTCAACAAAATCACATAAATCTACCGTATCAACACCATGTGATCGCGCTATAAATTTTGTATTTTGTGCCCCCGACAAGTCTGGGTGGAAACTGCCTGAGAACCCGACGGGCCATGATATCGACCCATCCGTGGTAATAGTTCCACTGTCTGGATCCATTGTGCCTGCAATCATTCGAAGCAAGCTAGTTTTGCCCGCTCCGTTACGTCCAAGTAGAGCCACACTGCTTCCTGTTGGAAATGTTATGGAAATATTATTGGCAACAGTTTTTTTAATGCCATGCAGAACATATGTTTTGCAGATATTTCGAAGCTCAATCATGTTGCTTATCTACGGTCCCGAACGCTGAAATAAATTAGTATCACAAAAGCCCAAAATAAAAGTAGGAACGTCGCTATAATACCTAGGTTTAGAAGCCGTTTTGGGTATTCGGCTTTTTCAGCTAATGTTGGCTCTATATACGATGCTAGATACCTGCTTTTACGCTGTGCTTTAGCTTGCGCTAAATCAAGTGATGTAAGTCCTGACAAGTATGTTTGTTGAGCATATTCGAGATCAACAGAAAGGCTTTCGTATTCCTCGAGAATTGCTGAAAAACCTTGAGCCGCGTCCCCCTTTGTTAATCCAATTTTTTGACGTTCGCTTTTAATTCTTTCCTTTATTACTCTAATCTTGCGATCAGCCTGCTTAACGCGTGGGTCATTTTTACTTGTTGTTGATTTCAGAAGATCGAGCTCAACATATGTTTCCGACAGCTGTTGTTGTAACGAAGAAAGTACCCCGAGTTTACTTTCAGTTTCCACCGTCGGGTCAACGATCTGGTATTTATTTCTAAACGCAGTTATTGCCCCTCTGGCCTTTTTTAAACGATCAACTGCTAAGTTAAGTTCAGTGCGGGCATATTTTGTGGCATCATCCCGGGCAATTGCCGATAATTCGTTAATCTTTATACTACACTGCACAACAATTTCAGTTGCTATTCTATAGGCATCATCTGCATCGAAGGCCAAGACACGTAATTCGATAAGCCCAGACCCTGAATCGTGATATATCTTGACCATTCGCAACCAATAGTCTGTCAGGTCTTCAATCCTACCTGAGGTGTCGAAATTATATATCGGATCGCCTTCGGCTTTGGAAAACATGGCTCTAAGATTAAGCTCTGTATCAACAGAATTGACCATTTGTTGACTTTGGATAAATTGGTAAAGAATTTCAGAATCAGCGCTAGATCCAGATGATATAGAGCTGATACCACCAAATAATTCTACTGCAGAGTGAGGCTCTTCACTTCGAATTGTAAAGCCAACTTCAGATGCATACTGATCATTTGCCCAGTACCATAAGTATGAATAAACAATGAGTGTTGGCACAAGTACCATAAACATAAAACTAAACACTAAAACCATGTGTCGCTTGCGCGAACCTGCTATACGTGCAGGTGGTTTTACCCACGGCCCTTTAGGTTTAGTTTTGTGATTTATATCTTGTTTCACAAAGAATCTTTCTATCTGCTTTTGCTTATACTTTCTAGCGAGTATACAGTTCCTATACTACAGATCTGATAGTCAGTTTGGAAACTATATGTCAACGGCGAGAAGCTTTAAATCCCCACGTTCTATTCTGGCCCTAATTCTAAGAGAAATGTCGACAACTTACGGTCGGTCAGTAGGGGGGTTTCTTTGGGTAATACTTGAGCCTGTATTAGGGGTGGCGCTCCTGTCCGTGGTTTTCTCATTGGCGTTTCGCTCTCCATCCCTTGGGTCAAATTTTCCTTTGTTCTACGCATCTGGAATTCTGCCTTTCGTTATTTATAAGGATATCAGCAACAAAGTTTCAACGTCACTTAGGTTTTCACGCCAATTGCTTTTTTATCCAGCAATTACATTCATTGACGCCATTTTCGCGAGGTTTTTGTTAAACTTTCTAGTTCATATTATTATATTTTATATCATTATCACGGGGATAATTATTATTTTCGATATCAAGACAATCATAAACTTCGCACCGCTATTTTATGCGTTTACTCTCGCTGGCTTTCTTGGCCTTGGGATAGGTTGCCTCAACTGTTTTCTATTTTCTGTATTTCCGGCTTGGGAAAGAATGTGGGGGGTATTAAACCGACCATTGTTTATTATATCCTGTATTCTATTCCTATTTGAAAGCGTGCCTGAGCCATATCAATCATTTTTGTGGTATAATCCATTAATCCACATAATTGGAATGATGCGGCGCGCCTTTTATCCAACTTATGATGCGCCTTATGTTTCAATCATTTATGTTGTTTTGGTCGGTGCCATAGCTTTAAACTTGGGTTTGTTACTACTGAAGCGCTATCATCGAGATATTTTAAATAACTAACCTTCGTTATTCATCTTATCTTAGCTGCAATTTATGTCTTGGGTAAATACAAAAAGACTGTGCAAGCGCCAAAACCCCTCGTACTTTCATATCAGAATACCAATGGGCTGAGGCCATCTCTAATTTAAGAAACGCACGGGCTTTTCTTTGTGCTGTGGGTGGTAAACTTACAAGCTCATTTTCAAGTGCAGCAACGGTCTTTTTAATAAGGCGGTAATCCGGTCGTTTCCCTTTGTTGATGTCAACTGAAACATCAGGGATAATATCCAGTGTTCCACCAGCCTTCGCCAAGCGTAAAAACCATTCGTAATCTTCAAGACGACGAAGGTGCTCATTAAACATCCCAATTTGTAAAAATAGTTCCCGCGTTGCAACCATACACGACCCAGGACAAAACCAGCATCCAGATGCAAAGTGATTTACTGTTGTGGCGTTTTTTGGAATGACGTTGTATTCGGTTCCATTTTCAGTATCACTATATTTAAAGCCGCACCCTAATACACATTTGTTATCACTAATTCTTAATAGATGCGGCAGAACACGTGCAATACGATCTTTATGCCAAGTATCATCACTGTCCAAAAACCCAACCCAACGGCGAGTGGCCGCCTTAATTCCCGTATTGCGAGCAGCAGCTGCTCCGCGATTTGTATTATGTTTGATAATTTTTACACGATTATCTAATGGCCTATAGGGAATTGTAGAGCCATCATCTACGACGATAATTTCATCAGGTAAATCAGTTTGATCCAAAACCGATTTCACCGCATTGTCGGTTTTATCCTGCCTATTATAGGTAGGAATAATGACTGAAATCCCATTCATAACGACCTAGTGTGTTTTACTTTATATCCAGCGCCTTTATCTTTTGTATCTTTATTTGGTAGAAACATTTTCTTTATTGCATATCCCCACTTAATCGGCAGCGCTATTATATTGGGTAGGATTTTGCCTATCAGGTCAATCTTTTCTGGACCAGTCATACGTACTGCTAAATCTTCAGTATCAACGATTTTTGCATTTTTAAGCTCATTTTGTAGTTGTGTCATTTTTCTAGTTTTAACATTAACAACAACAGCCCTGTGCTGGGATAATTCTGCTTGTGCTTGCAGATAGTCGACGTCTTTAGTGCCTTTTGGGGATGTCGGAGTTTTCTTCATCATTCCATCATAGGTATTCATAAATGTTTTTATCACCCTATCTGTATCATGAAATCTTTCTACCGTTTTGCGACCCCTCTTTGAAAGCTCCTGCCGCCACTCATAATCTTTAATTAGTTTACGCAATTGATCTTTAATCGTATCCGGGTTTGCGTTTGCTACTGGAAGCTCTGAGCACTTATAAAAATCTTTAAACAAATCTTCTCGTAAATACACAACACAAGGCTTGCCAAGGGCCCATGCCTCTAGAGTCAGTACACCCGTTGCGCCGATCGCAATTTGATCAATGACAATATCAGATTTAGTATACCAAGCCTTAGCCTCTTCATGGGCCATACCAGCGATCGCTTTGAATTTAAATCGCAAGCCCTCTTCGTGCAGCTCTTCGACAGCTTTCATAATAAAAGCTGTACCCTTAACGGCTGCGTTTGAAGGGGCATGTACGACCAATGGATCGTCATTTTTTTCAATCCCAACAACTTCCCATTTCGATAAATCCATGGCCCGGGGTATGATTTTGGTGCCTTTGGGGGCAAATTGCGCCATTTCGGGGTCTTGAACCAAAAATTGATCAACATATTCTTCTAGAAAGCCTAAGTATTTTTTTTGCAATTCTTCATCAAATAAATGTTCATACCCATGTAAAAAGGGACTGTATGGATTAACTTCTTTATCCCAGCTTGGAAGCCGCAAATCATATCCGGTAAAACGATATGCGATACGTTTGCCGCGGGACTTGATCAATGGGATGTCAAACCCAGTCATATGGCCATATTTTCCATCAAAAAACATACTTTTGTTCCAAAAGTGGAAAATATCGAATTCTCGATCAAGATACTCACGCAACGCGAGCGTATGGGTATTAATTCGGCCGCCATGTTCTTTTATGTTAAATTCACGGTCCATTTCATAACCAAACTTATGGCCCTGACCCGTTGTGTAAGACAATTGTTCGGCAGTGTATCCGTTTTTTTTTAGAGCATTTACTATTTGAATAGGCATACTTGCGATATTCATAGGAGCCAAAACAATCTTTGGTTTTTTTATTTTTTCCATGGTCTCCATAGCTTTCAGCTTTGATAGAATGTTCATACTAACACAGGCGTAACTCAATAACATTTACTTGATATACGTTCTTTTAAGCCGAGAAAACAGGTGCCAATAAAAGTGATAATGTTTGTGCAAATATTTGTTACCCTTGTTTTTTTGGAGCCTGGCCGCCTGTATTTTGTTTCTTTGTATTGTGGATTTCTGTAAGTGCATCCTTTAGTTTTTTGTTCTGCATTTTATATTTTAATAACAACTCGTTATACTTCTTAGCCACCTTTTTTGCCTCAAGTTTATGCGCCTCAAGAGATCCTTGGGTCTTTTTATTTAATTCTTTTTTTTCCAATAGTTGCATAAGTATAGTGGCATTTTTCTTAGCTAGCCTTTTTGCTTCTACTTTGTGCCCTTCAAGTATTTTTCGAGCCTCTTTATTTAAAGTTTTTTGAGCATTTAATTTTTGCAATACAGCCGTATATTTATCCGCAGATTTTTGATCTAAAACCTTATGTTTTTCGAGCAATTTAAGGTTTATAGCTTTCATATTTGAAATGCTTTTTTCAAGCGTTTTTCGAGTTCTGGTTGTTTGCATTATTTGTAATTTATGCCTCTCTAAAAGATCTGCGTATTTTGTTTCCTGAATTTTCTTTATATTGTCCGCTTTATGTGTAAGGATTGTTTTGCTTTCGTTAATTTTTTCTGCTACTTTTTTCGTTGATTGTGAAACTGCTGAAAACACCCTTAAGTCTTGGTTAAGATTGCGATTTAAACTGTCCATAGGTATGAATGTACCTTGTGTTTTTGCATTTATTTTATATCCGAATGCTTCACAATATGTATAAAAAATACCGTCCAGTTCATCCTTGTTTGTCAAAACTTCATCATGCAGCGGCATAGACAAGGGTGCATCCGATATTTTTTTTCCAAAAAATGGGGTATACGAAAGTGGTGAGGATAGTGTGTTGGCTTGCGCTTCAACCTCTGAATTACCATTATAATTTATGCCTTTAAGTCCAGCCCAATCCCCCCAGTCATTTTGGGTTTCAGTGGGTTGGCTTACAAGTGTCTCAAATTTACATATCTTGAAATATTTTGCGTCTTGCGGATTAAGGTGTAGCAAAAATCCGTAATGCCGAACAATGTGTTTAGCCAATACGGATACTGGAATGCCTTTAAAAATAGTCTGCTGCCCTGCGGCTATCCCTTTATCTCGCCACTTTAATATCGAAGATAGTGTCTGGTAAGGATCCCGAACCATTATCAATGTGCAAATTATTTTTTTTGAGTTTTGTAATAATGTTGGTAAAAACGGTGATATTGCAGGGCTTTTTAAAACTAATGTTTTTGCATTGTGGGTGTGGGAAAATGCATCCAAATACATATTAAATTGTTTTGAAATAAGGGCGTCCATTTCCTTTGTGTTTTTAATATAGTCTTTAGGGTATCTGTTAACATGATTGATAATTTCACTTGCTGACTTAACTAAACTATAAAGGGGTGATGCTTCTGAAATATATGGATTAACGCCTTTTGCAGTACATAATATCATTTGGGCCAAGCTTGTGCCTGTGCGCGGCGCACCCGAGATCAAAATCAAATCTGGTTTGTGTTTTGGTCCATGCGCATTCAAAGAAAGCAGCTCGCTTGCTTTTTGGAGCGAAGTTTCAAAAGGCGTAGTCACAATATCTTCTCCTCGCTGAAATATTATTCATTATTATGTTTGCTTTAAAACCATTTCAAGGACACGTTGGACTTCAACAGCATCATGCACTGAGCAACGCGGGGTTTCTTTGCCCTGTAGCGATGCTAAAAAGTTTCCTGTTAAATCCGCTATTATATTATGGGACTCAGTCACCAAACCTGTCTTTCCAGCAGGATAACGACCTTCTTCATTGTTCATCCAGATAAAGGGAGTAAAATGGGGTTGAATTGAACCAAATGCCATTCCTTTTGTGCCCTGCACTTCAGCATATTGAACGAAGGAGGGGGTTGTAAAATCAGCAGCTATCGTAATAACCTGGCCTGCTTTTGACGCCAGCTTAACCAATACATAATCTTCTGCATCAACAACAACCTCTTTGCCGTCAATTATACGTTCTGGAAAATACTGTTCAACCGCTAAAACCTCTGCTGTTTCAATTGGTCCAAAATACCATACTGCCAAGTCAATCATATGAACCAGCATCTCACGGATGGCGCCGCCGCCTGTTTCTTTTTTATGTTTCCATATAGCATGCGAGCCACGCCCACCAATGCGTAAATTGCTTGAGATCACTTTGCCTAAATCACCTCCATCAATAAATTCTTTTATTGAAACTAGGGCGGGTGCATAACGATACGTAAACCCTACGGCACCAATAAGATTTTCACGATTTGCTGCGGTTGCAATGGCGCGGGCTTCTTCCAAGTTAGATGTCAAAGGTTTTTCAACCAAGAAATTCATTTTATGGTCAATTGTGAGTTGCAATAATGGTGCATGCGAAGGGGTCGGTGTGCAAATATCAATGGCAGTAATTTCCTCAGATGCAAATAGTGCATCAATGTTTTTTACAACATTAACATTTGTCCGCTTTGCTAGGTTTTGAGCGGCATCAAAAGAAATATCAGCAACTGATATGTACTTCACCCCATTAGCGCGGTAACCGTATATATGTTTTTCTGCCTGCTTACCGCAGCCAATAATACCAATATGGTGTGTCATAATATATTCATAATCCGTTTCAACGAAGCTTACCGGTATCTTGGTCTTGATACTTACGCCAAGATAACGCCATGTTTTCCCCTTTTAGTTTTTCGGGTAATTCTGTGACGCGCCCTGGATTACCCATTACAAAACTGTTCTTTGGGATGTTTTTTGTGACCACAGTACCTGCGCCTATGAAAGAGCCCGAACCAATTCTCACACCAGGGCACAATACGACACTGCCACCGATTGTTACTTTATCCTCGATAATTGGACCAATCGGCTTATAGATATCTCGCAGCTTCAATGGGTACATATCATTTGTGCAGACAACGTTTGGGCCTAGAAAACACTGGTTTCCAATTTCCATGTCTGTGCATATATAACAATTACTTTCAATTTTAACATAATTACCTATTATCATATTACCATCAACAACCGTACCTGTCCCAATTAATACGTGCTTACCAATCGTCGATTTTTCTCGAACTAAAACATTATGGCCCGTTTGAAAATCATCCCCGATTATACTATTTGCATACAAGACCGTACCGGATCGAACATTCGCTGATCCTTTAAGCTCCAATGCAGGTGTTGTTTTAGATTGCGCTAATCCGATAACTGTATTTGGTTGTCTAGAAAGTTCGCCGTGTGCAATAAAATTTTCTAACATATTAGAATCCTTTCAAATACTTATTCGTAATTCAAATATGAATTTCAACATGAACTCGCCCATTGGCATAGATCTTTAAAGGAATACCTACTGGGGAGCAATGGCGTCAAAAAGTATTTGATCCCTAAGTGATCTATCGTAGTTTTTATTGGCAAAATCTGCGGCATGCTTACCTTTTTCTAGATAACTACCTGACTCAATAATATTACTTATTACCTGCGATAACTCATTGACGTTGCCCATTGTAAAAACCCAGCCCGTATTCACATTAACGGTTTTAGCCAAGGTCGCATGACTCGACACAAGGCTTGCACGCCCAGTAGACGCTGCCTCCATAATTACAGTTGGAAAGCCTTCGTTTTCACTTGGCATGCATATAAAGCTGCATTTGCGTAAATACTCTCTTACATCGACCGGACCTTTTACAAGATTTATGTATTTAGAGTATTTTTTAACCAATCTTTCGGGGATCGCTTGATCGCCGACCTGAGTCTCATAGATGAGTGTAAAACTTGCATTTATTTTATTTTGCTTACAAATTTTTGCAGCTTCACAAAAATCTAATGGATGTTTGGTTTTAATCAAACGCGCAATCATCAGGACATTTGGTTTCAAAAGTGGAATTTCCATATGCGGAAACTTAGCTGGCTCAATACCAATCCCCGGCATAATAATTTGTTTCATCATTGGATCTAAAAGGTTTCTGTTGCGCAATATTCTTGGATCATCATCATTTAAGAAAATCACAACGCTAGCCTGGGATAGCGCCAACTTCCAGAATGGTTTTGTAAACCCGTCGAAACCGCGCCCAAGCCCCTCAACCAAAACAACCAATGGTGCTTTTAATCTAAAGATAAAATGCACTAATCCCATCAAGATAATTGTTGCGGAGTTTTGAACTAGATAGGCATCTGCATTATTTCGCTTAACCCAAAGAATCAATTGAACCAATAATTTAATAGTACCTAGGATGCTTTTCTTGCTTGGGTTTGCATTCAAATATTCAATAGGATTTACCCCTTTAGTGTCCCACTTTTCAGTTATGCCGAGCTGTTTATTCGACAGCGACAAAAGCGTTACATCATAATTGGCTGCAGACAGTTTAGATATTAGACCACTGCGAAAACGAACAAAGGTATTGTCAGAGTTCGCAACAAGCGCAATCTTATATCCCTTCATTTAACGCCTCTATCTTTTCGCATAAATCTAAAATTTCATTTGCGCGGTATTTCAATAAACTTACAATCTGGTACTAGTTCCTGCAATTCTTTTGCAGGTTCTCCTAGTGATAGCACAATCACTTTGTGACCCATTCCACTAAAAAGTTTAGCCATTTTGATAATTCGCATATTTTGCACAATTATTTTGTTTGCAAGTATACAAACGCATTTATGAGATTGTTTAGTTTCGTTAACCAAATTTTCTAGAGTCTTAATTTCTTGAACCCAAACAAAGTTTTCACGAGTTTTTAAAATATTTGATTTCATTTTATCATAAGCAATGGACTCTAAAGAATCTTCAATAATATTAGCAAGGCTTTGCGGGTCTCGTCTCTCTACAATAAAACCAATTTCATATTTATCTATATAGTCTACAACTTCTTCAATTTCCGAAGCTATAATTGGAAGATCTGCTGTTAGAAAATCAAAAAATCGATTGGGTAATGCTAAGCGCATATTTTCAATTTTAGTATCTAGCAAAAGCAGTCCAACATCAGCTGTAGATATTAAGCTTATAAACTCTTTCTGGCCTCGAGTTGGTAAAAAATGTATCCTGTTTTGAAGGTTGAGGGCTTCGATCAAACCTATAATCTTAGCCTCAAAAGCAGCGCTGGTGAATGTGCCAATGCAGACTAAATGAATGTGCATGGGTAAATACTGTAAGGCTAAAATCGTATTTTCTAATCCATACCCATCCCCAAGACTATTCACATAACATAGCGTCTTTGTTTCTGGGCCAATACCGATCAGATCTTGGACTGATGTACATGTGGCCAAGTCAAATACTTCATGACAATTTCGTATCGGTATCACTGTGACGCTCAACGAGGTCTCTATGAAATGGGCCATTGATTTACCAATCGATATAACGGTGTCCGCTTTTTGAATGGCCCGATGATGTTGCCGGTCTTGTACAAAAGCACCGATAGCCGGAGTGTCCCGAAAATACTGTCCTGATCTACGTTTTACGAATGGGATTTCAACTAGGTCTGCCACCAACATTGCCCGGTGTGCACGTTTAATTTCCAAGCCTGCCTTTAATGCAAAAACATCATGACTTATGCAAATATCAATTTTTTCCCCATCCAGAGCTTTTTTGCACTTATGTGCAAATCTATTTGCATTCACATAATTCCCAAAACTATGGCGTAAAATGCGTAAGCATTTTTGATAGGGCTTCCGAACAAGCCTGCGCATAACATTTATAAAACGCTCTCCTTTCATATAAAAGGCGTTCTAGTGTTGTTCTGGGTTTTGAATAATAGAATATCCAACTGTTCTCTTACTTACTGCTTATCGAAAAAATCTAGGCAACTGTTTATGATGGTATCACGATGCTTATTAGACATATACGGATGCATAGGAATTGAAACTACGCGCGTACATAGATCTTCTGAAACAGGTAAAGATCTCGGTCCTTTGCCGTGTGGCGCATAAGGGGGCTGTATGTGCATCGGTGTGGGATAATAAACCATTGTCGGAATGCCCTTTTCTTTCATATGCGTTTGGAACGCGTCTCTTTGATTGTCCTCAAGTTGTAGCGTGTATTGCGCCCATGAACTAAAGTATCCTTCTGGGACAACCGGGGTGTTGACCGCGCCGGAAAGGGACACGGTGTACTCTTTTGCCAGCCTATCACGTGCGGCAAGTTCTTTTTCAAAGTACTTAAGCTTTACAGATAAAATCGCTGCCTGAATTGTATCCAAACGTGCATTAAGACCAATACGACTAATGTCATACTTATGCTTTCCTTGGCCATGAGTTCGCACAGAGCGCATTATTTCCAAAAGATCTTCATCTTTTGTGAAAACTGCGCCACCATCACCATAACATCCTAATGGCTTAGCGGGAAAAAAGCTGGTTGATGTAACATCTGCCAATCCGCCCACTCTTTTACCATTTATAGATCCGCCAAAACCCTGTGCAGCGTCTGACAAAAAATAAAGATCTTCTTCACGTGCAGCATCTGCAATATTGGCATAATCAACAGGAAGTCCGAATAAATCAACAGACAGGATCACCTTTGGTGTTAGCTTGCCTTCTGCGCGTGTTTCTAGAATTTTTTCCTTAAGATCTGATACATCAATGTTAAATGTCTCGGGGTCAACATCGACAAATACAGGTGATGCATGCGCCAGAAGGATGGCTTCGGCTGTTGCCGTATATGTAAAGCTTGGTACGAAGACTGCATCTCCTGAGCCTATGCCCCATGCCATCAATGGAATTAACAATGCGTCTGTTCCGCTTGATGCACCTAAAGAATAAGAGCCACCGACAAAAACTGACAGTTCTTGTTCAAAATCGCGCAGCGCTTGCCCCTGAATGTATTGGCCATCATCCAATACTTTTCCAATAGCTTGATCAATCTCATTACGCATAATGGATTGCTGTGCTTTTAAATCAATAAAGGGTATCGTCATTTTTCATCCTGACCAAATTTCAATTTTGGCGTATCTATACTTTCACCAAACATCAAGTGATGGCGCTCTGTATAACCTTATTTACTTCCGCTCAAAAAGGTCGCTAAAGTTTTCTGCTTTTATATGCACAAGGAAATCATTGTAAGATGTTTCCGGTATTTCAATTCTACTATTATAAAATAACGATATTTTTTTCGCTAAATCAATTGGGTTATCCCATTCCACCACATCCGCAAATGGCATGTCTTTAATTTGAGTTGCTAAGATGGTTGTTTTTGAAACTAAAAATGGCAGCCCGGCTTTGAGATATAAAAACGCCTTGTTTGGCTGTGCCATTTGCAGTTGTAGGCTAGACGGGTCAAACATCGATAAACCGCAAGCGTATCCTATGATACTATCCATTATACAGTCTGGGGAAACTGGATCTAAAATGTTAAATCTATGTTGAACGTCAAGCTTATGCGCTTTTTTTCTTAGTGCATTCAAGTAGGATTTTTTACCATATCCCCGGCAATCAAACTCGATTGTATCAGGCAAATACTTTAGTGCCTCTATCATTGTTTCAATACCACGATGCGGTCTAATGCCACCAAAATATATCACCCGCTTTGGCCTTTTACCTAAGTTTGACCTAGGCTTTTCAATTCCCGATAATACCTGATTTGGGATATAGCGGCTCTTAATATTTTTATTATAAAATTTATCAAAATATAATTTTGGGCTTGGAATCACAGATATTGTTGTATCAGTCACATCTATGATTAGCGCCTCGGCAGAATGTACCAATTTGGGCATCAAAAAATTCCATATTGTGTTTTTTGAAAATTCAACAATTGGGAGCTCGCTTAAATCATAAAAAATACGGCATCCATATTTCTGTTTTGCTTTTCTTGCAGTCAACCCAACTTGCCAATGCTCTGCGAAAATAATGTCTTTATCTGATAGTACGTGCTCCTTATTTAGCGCCAAATATAAATTTTCGGCGCAAGCATCAAACATATTATGGTAAGGTAGGTGCTTGAATAAAAATTGACGAGCAGCGTCCATAGGGAAAAGCTTGGACAGCAGCCCTACGGCTACAGTCTGCATCCGCCATCTAAAGGCGCTCATATTGTTTTTCACAAGCAGTATGTTTTTAGCTTTAATGCTATAATATTTCGCACTAGGCGGTCCAATATTCGTGTTTTCCAGACCAACAGCATAGACATTATAACCGGCGTTTTTTGCTGCCTGTGAAGCACGAAGAATCCGCGTATTACACATAGGGTTGTCAAAGCATAGAAAAATAACTCGTCTTTTTTCCGAGTCAACAGTATGCGGAATACTTTGCATAATTATTTCGGTAGATTGATTTTATCTAATAAAATATTCAATTCTGTATTTGATATCAAAGCAGAGGATTCTGAGTTATATTCATAATCAGACCGTTTCAAATCAAAGTCGTAGTTATAGTCAAGTTTTTCATAGGCAGCAGAATACGCGGGAACAACCACTAGTAGGTTTTCGCCTTCCTGTGTCCGCCTTACTTCTTCATGGGTGGTCAATTCTTCATAGTCTTTTTCACCTGGGCGGGGTCCGACGATCTCAATGCCAATATCTTCATGATTATGGCCATATAGATGCGCCATGCGTGCCTTCATAACCTCTGCAAGTTGTCTGATGGAAATAACGGACATCTTCGTTACAAAAACTTCGCCCCCTTGTGCAATCGCACAGGATTCCAAAACAAGGCTACATGCGTCTTCATTGGTCATCACAAAACGGGTCATTTTTTCAGATGTCAGCGTAATATTGATACCTAATTCAATTTGTTTGTGGAAAACGGGTATAACCGACCCTTTGGAGCCGGCAATATTACCAAAGCGGGTAGAAGCAAATATAGTGCTAGAATTTGCACTGGCTACATTTGCAGCGGTTATCAGGCGTTCTCCCATAAGCTTTGATGTGCCCATAACATTGGTGGGATTTACTGCTTTATCAGAGCTGGTAAACAAAACCCGTTCAACATTGTTTGCATTTGCTGCATGGATCACATTTTGAACGCCAATAATATTTATATCAACAGCAGCATCGGGTACTTCTTCACAGATTGGCACTTGTTTTAATGCGGCTGCATGAATGATAATATCCACGCCCTCAAAGCACCTCGTTAATTGTTGCAAAGACTTAATATCTGTAAAGCTACATGTATATCTTGGTTCATTCTTGTATTGCATCTGTTGATAATATAGTAGCTCTTCTACATTATCGATGCCCTTTATGGCTTTGACTCCCAATTCCAACAATTGCTGAATAAGCATTGTACCAACTGTGCCGCAGCATCCAGTGATCAACACAATTTTATCTTGGTAGACGTCTCTCCAATCGGGCATGCAGAATTCCTTATTTCGATTTTAAAAATTATGACCAACTTACGCGCGGCATGATTTTCCGAGTTTCAATATTATCTTTTTTTGCTGAAATATGCACCAGCATTTCTGATAAAATTTCCTTAGTCATATAATTTGGTTCCAGGCCAAGCTCTAACAAACCGGAATGCGCCGCATTATAATAATGTTCTTCTTTTTCTTTGCGCGGGTTTTTGATTGACTTGATTTCTACCTCTAAGCCTATATTTTTACCTGCATCATACACACGTTCTGCCAGCTCATTCACAGTGAACTGTTCTGTAAATTGATTCAATATACGTAGATCCCCCGATTCTACTGGACTATCTGCGGCAAGCGCTACGCATTGCAATGTATCATTCAAGTTCAAATACCCACGAGTTTGCTCGCCTTTTCCATATACGGTTAGAGGTATACCGGCCACAGCTTGTACCAAAAAGCGGTTTACAACAGTTCCAAAAATATCATCGTAATGAAAATTAGGAAACAGTGCTTCGTTACCCACATTCTGTGGTGTAATCAAACCATAAACAGGTCCTTGCATCAAATCTGTAACCCGCAAATTATATGTGCGGACATAGAACCATAGTAAATCCGTGTCTAAAACTTTTGTCGTATGATATAGGGATCCCGCAGCCCTAGGATAAAGAAACTTATCTTTACGGCCCTTGTGTTCGATCTCTAACCAACCCTCTTCGATGTCGATATTAGGCGTGCCATACTCGCCCATGGTCCCAAGCTTAACGATGTGTATTTTTGGATTATGATTGATAGCAGCCCAAATAACATTGAAAGTGGTTCCAAGGTTGTTTTTCAATGTCAATGCCGCAGCAGGCTGGTTAAGCATAGAATACGGTGCCGAGGGTTGTTCCGCATAATGTATAATTGTATCGGGTTTGAATTCTTCTACAATTTTACTACATTGATCAAATTCTGCAATATCAGCTATAATTGCTTTAATTGTTTTTCCTGAGTGGCGTTCAAATTCTGCTACTCTTTCATCCAAGTCAGGTAAGCGAAATAAAGGGTCAGAGTCTGTTTCTTGCGATATAGTTCTGCGCAAGTAATTATCCACAACACAAACCTCATCACCGCGCGCCGCAAAATGCATAGCTGTTGGCCAGCCTAAATAACCATCGCCGCCAAGTATTAAAATTCGCATTTATTGTATCTTCCAATTTAAACAAAAACATTGTTTAAAGTGAAGTACGCGCTTCTGCCCCATACTTCAACTTTCCATAAGCGTTTCATGGAAGAAATTTTAGAGGCATTATGCTGGGTATTTAGCTGTGGAACAAAGTAGATATGATAGAATGGGCTGGCTGGGTAGACTTAAAAACCGGCTATCCCAAAGCGTCAAAGAGCATCGATTAATATAGGGATTTAATACTATATAGAAACAGATCGTTGATAAAGTTTTACTTGTAAATGTAATGATTCTCCCCAATGGTTAAGGTTTAATTAGTATCCTTGGGGAAATTTATTATGACAACTTATACAATACCTGGCTTTAGCGTTGTATTTAATGCCGCAGGAACGCTTGCTACGAGCTTTACGCCAAACACTGATTTTACCATTGTGGCGCCGGATGGTTCTGTTGGGTTGTCATATACTTACATTCCACCGGGCCCTACCGATATTGCCATTACAAGCCCCGATTACCACGCCACTGTTGGCGGCAGTAATATTCCACTAAGCTCCGCAATTGGCACAGAGGCGATTTCATTACAGTGGGGCGCAGGCAACACGACAGAAATAATGCTTTTTATCTTTGATATTGGCGGCGTAGAGACAGAGTTTGTGATGGTTTTAGGCGGTGATCCTTTGCCGACCCTCAACAATCTGGCCGATTTCCAAGCTTTTGATGCATTGATCACATCCGATGGGCAAATCACGACCGGGCCCTTCGCGCCAGGCGTAGTCATTCCTTATGGTTCACCTGTAGGGGCTGTGTCTGCCGAGAATGATGTGATCACTGGTGGGCAGCTTGGCGACACCATTTTTGGCGGATTGGGCGACGATACCATCAATGGCGGCGTTGGTGACGATACGCTTGATGGTGGGGTTGGTAACGATGTCTTGCTTGGCGGAGCCGATATACCCGCAACACAATACACAATTCCAAGTTTCAGTGTGGTGTTTGATCAAGCAACTGATACAGCAACCAACTTTGACCCAACAGTTTCATATGTTATCGGCGCCGCGGATGCGTCGCCAGGGTTTAGCTATACATATGATAATCCAGGCGACCCAAATTCTATAGACGTGACAATTGCTAGCGGTGACTTTGCCATTTTAGCACCAGGCGGGCTTTCTCTTGATAATGCGTTGTGGACGGAAGTTAATTCTATCGATTGGCTTGATGGCGGTGTGGCTAAATCGACTGTATTATTTAATGCAGCATTTGATATCGGTGGCGTGGAAACAGAATTTATAACAGTTCTTGGCGGTGACCCATTGCCGACTCTTGCCAATCTGGCCCAATTCCAAGCTTTTGACGCAACGATCACTGGTGATGGCAAAGTTATTTCGGGCCCTTATGCCCCTGGTGCAGTTATTCCATTTGCTTTCAATCCTGCTGCAACCCTCACCGATATCTCTGTGCCGGGCGGAAACGACACGTTGCTGGGTGGGGCCGGGAATGATCAACTTGATGGCGGCACTGGCAATGACGTCCTTAACCCGGGCGATAACGACGGCGGAAATACCGGGTTTGATATTATTACTGGTTCAGTCGGAAACGACTCGATTATATTTTCTGATGTCGTAGACGGCTTTCATGTTGTAAACTATGCCAACCTTGGTGCCGGAATTGGTGTGTCTGTAAATGGTGGCGCAAACAATGCCTCGGTCGATAAGGGTGTGAACGGTACAGATACAATAACCGATATAATTAACCCATTAGTATCCGGCTGGACCACTGGTGGTTTGGGCATATACGGTACTGGCTTTAGTGACATATTCAACATTACACAGTCGGGTAACACCTGGATGCAAGTCAGGGGTGGCGCGGGCGCTGATACATTTAATATTACTTTAAACGGTGGCGAGGTTCGCGTTGATTACAGTCAGGCCTCAAGCGGCATAAACGTTGATCTTTCATCAGGCAATGTCACTGATGATGGCTCGGGCTCTTCTGATACAATTATTGTGACAGGTACAAATGGTACGCTTTCACTCAGAGGATCAGATTTCACGGATACAATCGTCGGAAGTGCTGCAAACGAACGATTCATCCTAAAAGCCGGCAGCGATACTCTTGATGGTGGCGCAGGCAATGACCTTTTGCGTTATGACCGCAGCGGCGTTGTTGACGGCGTAACTGTTGATCTGGCAGCCGGAACCGCATCGGGCATTTGGAGCAGCGTTGCTTTTGCCCACACGATCACAGGAATTGAATCGGTACGTGGGTCAAATACGGGTGATGACAGTCTGTCGGGTGATGGTTTTGACAACCTGTTTAATGGCGGTGGTGGCAATGACACGCTTACCGGTCTCGCCGGTAATGACACGTTGCTTGGCGATAGTGGCAACGATACTTTGTTTGGCGGTGACGGTCACGACAATCTGTTCGGTGGTGATGGCAATGACGTTATTAATTCCGGCGATAACGATGGCAGTATTGGTGATGTAATTAATGGCTCTACCGGAAATGACACCATTATATTTACCGATAATGCTAACGGCTGGCAGGTGCTATCTTATGAACTGCTGGGCCCTGGCATCACAGCAACCATTGATGCAGGCGCAAACACCGGCACGATAGATAAAGGCGTAAACGGTACAGATACCATCACTGATGTTAATGCTCCATTAGCTGCTGGATGGTTTGGCGATGGCGGTCTATCGCTGGTTGGCACATCCTTAGGTGATACCTTTGATATCACACAAGCCGCTAATAGCTGGATGCAGCTTCGCGGCCTAGAGGGTAATGATATATACAATATCCAATTAGATGGGGGTATTGTCAGAGTAGACTACCGACAAAGCGTTACCGGCATAAACGTCAACCTTGCGACTGGCGCCGTTTCTAGTGATGGTTGGGGATTTTCCGATACAATCACTGTGACCGGAACCGGTGGCAATCTTGAGATTGCCGGAACTAACTTCACTGATACGATTACTGGCAGCGCTGCAGACGAGCGATTTATTCTGAAGACCGGCAGCGATACACTTGACGGCGGGGCCGGTAATGACCTGTTGCGCTATGACCGAAATGGCGTTGTTAACGGTGTGACTGTCGATTTGGCGGCCGGAACCGCATCGGGTACATGGGATAGCGTTGCGTTCACGCATTCTATCGCTGGGATTGAAGAGGTTCATGGGTCAAACACCGGCGGCGACAGTCTATCGGGTAATGGTTTGGCGAATACGTTAAACGGATTCGGTGGCAACGACACGCTTCATGGCGGCGGTGGCGTTGACCAGTTGTTTGGTGGCGCTGATAATGACATCTTCACCAGCGGCACGGGCGCGGATACGGTTGATGGCGGTGCTGGTATCGATACGATAGATTACAGCGGCTCGACCAATGCGCAGACGATTAATATGGTGACAAACGTCAACATCGGTGGTGAGGCGCATAACGATACCTTGATCAACATCGAAAATCTCATCGGCTCGGACACACGCGGCGACAAGGTCACCGGCACGGCGGGTGCAAACGAGATACACGGCATGGGAGCGGGCGATATTCTGCGCGGCTTCAACGGTGACGATTTCCTCTTTGGCGATGCGAACAATGACTTTCTCTATGGTGGGCGCGGTGCGGATGCTCTGGATGGCGG
>JAJFHY010000089.1 GCA_021775375.1 Amylibacter sp.
CCTTAATCGCGGCGCAATTGCGCCATTAATTTCATTTACCCTATGTTTAGGGTGGTGGGCGTAACTGGGATTGAACCAGTGACCCCTTCGATGTCAACGAAGTGCTCTCCCGCTGAGCTATACGCCCGAAAAGCTAAGGGCCGCGAAAGCGACCCCAGTCGTTGGGCTTCTATAGGGGGAGTCGAAACAAGGTTCAAGAGGTTTTACACATGCCGTATAAAGGTTATAGTGTGTTGCAAGGAAGGAACGTTTGTGAGTTTGAAGAAGTATGATCTAAGATTGCCTGAAAAGATGACAAATCCTGTTATTTTCAGCTCTCCGCATAGCGGGAGAAATTATCCGGCAGAGTTTGTCCAGCAATCAATTTTACCCAAAATGCATCTACGAAGCTCAGAAGATGCATTTGTGGATGAACTATTTGCTGATGTTGTTGATTTCGGATCACCATTATTGGCGGCAACAATTCCGCGCGCCTATATTGATTTGAACCGTGGCCCGGAAGAACTGGATCCCAGTATCGTTACAGGTGCAAAAACCTTGTATAATAATCCGCGTATATCATCCGGTCTTGGCGTTATTCCACGGGTAGTGGCTGAAGGACGTCAAATTCAGAATGGAAAGATGTCAATGCAAAGCGCACTGGCGCGAATCAAGGACAATTACCACCCGTATCATGATTTATTGACAGAACTTATGGAGCACGCAAAGCGGTGGTTCGATTTAGCTGTGTTGATTGACTGCCATTCTATGCCAAATGATGCTTTGCAAAATGCGATGGCACCCGGTGGGCTGCGGCCGGATATTATATTGGGCAATAGATACGGTGCATCTGCGAGTAGTGACATATTCAAAATTGTCGAGGATGCATTTAAAAACCAGGGATTTATCGTTGGACGAAATACGCCTTTTGCGGGCGGATATATAACCCAAAAATACGGCATACCTTCCAGTGGGCAGCATGTTGTGCAGGTTGAGATAAACCGGTCTTTTTATATGCATGAGAAGACAATCGAAAAAAATGCGCAATTCGATGATATGCGCCTGAGATTATCAAATGTTGCACAGGATATTTGCAAAAATAATTCACCGGAAGTGCGGCTTGCCGCAGAGTGATTATCGTAGTGAACGTCCTTTTTGGATCGCATCTTTACCGAATTTCTCTTTAATCGTATCAGCTGCACGTTCGGCTTGTTCTCGTTTGCCGGCTTTAGGATCCAGCAAATTCCCCATGGACATAACGTCTGCTAAATTTGACAGATTACTTATGCCGACACCTATCAAACGAAACGGCGCTTTTTCCAGAACGGGCACCAACAGAGCTTTTGCGTTGGTATAGATCACATCGGTCATTTGGGTCGGATCAGCCAGTGTTATGCGGCGCGTCAAAGATTTATGGTTACTTTGCTTCACTTTAAGCGTGACGACTTTTCCCATCTGTCCCTTGCTTTTGGCGCGGTCAGAGACTTGCTCTGATAGCCGCCAGATATATCCGTCCAGAATGTCGGGTGAACTTATGTCGTCATTGAATGTAGTTTCTTTTGATATGCTTTTGACGGGTGTGGATGCATTGACGTGGCGATAATCCTGTCCTCTACTTAGATACCACAAACGATCCCCCATGGTTCCAAAGCGGTCAATCAAGACCTTTCGATCACGGCGGCGTAAATCTGCAAAAGTTCGGATGCCATCTTTTTCAAGCGCGGCTTGCGTGACTTTTCCCGCCCCCCAAATTTTTTTGATAGGCAAGGGTGCCAGAAAGCTTTCGGTTTCGGCTTTGCCGATGATGGAAAAGCCTTTGGGCTTGTCCAAGTCTGATGCGAGTTTGGCGAGGAACTTATTGTGTGACAGGCCGACAGATCCTGAAAGGTCCAATTCATCTTCCATACGCTTCACAAGGCGGGCCATCATAACGGCGGGTGGTGCGCCGTGTAGTTTTTCGGTGCCGGTCAGGTCAAGAAAGGCTTCGTCCAAAGAGAGTGGCTCGATGGCCGGGGTAAGCTCGGCCATGAAGGCGCGGATTTGTTTGGAGACTTCAACATAGGCGGACATGCGGGGTTTTATGACGACGGCATCGGGGCAGAGCTTCAGGGCTTTGAACATCGGCATGGCAGAATGCACACCCTTGATGCGGGCGATATAGCAGGCGGTGGAGACGACGCCGCGGCGACCGCCGCCGATGATGACGGGCTTGTCGCGGATGGCCGGATTGTCGCGCTTTTCGACGCTGGCATAGAAAGCATCGCAATCCATGTGGGCGATGGTCAGGGTGGTGAGTTCGGGGTGGGACAGCACACGCGGAGAGCCGCAGGCGGGACATCGGCGTGCGGTTTCAAAACTTTCCAGACAATCACGGCAAAAAGCAGACATGGGGGAGGTATAGCATAAAATGTCCCAGTTGGGACAGGGGGTTAAGATGTTGAATTTTAATAGTATATTAAAATTTTAGGGGTATAGATATTAGGCGCGAACCCATAATTTTTAATTGTAAGTAAAGGAGTAACTTAAAATTTCAATATGTGTAATTTTATTGATTAAAGTACACGATTCTGCTTTTCTACCTATAGTTGTTATGCCAATTTGACAAATATTTATTTTATGGAGTTAGTACGTGCAAGTTGAACGCTTAGAGGTTAAAAATTATAGATCTATCAAAAGTGCTGAAATTTATTTTGAAAACAAAACGGCCCTTCTAGGCGAAAATAATTGTGGGAAATCCACTGTTTTTAAGGCTCTTGAGCTGTTCTTTTCAACCGCGCCAAAAATCGAAGAACACGATTTTCATCTTAGAGACACTGGCCAAAATATAGAAATAACTGTCCATTTCAAAAATTTAGTACCAGAAGAAGTTAAAGAATTTGGTACTGCTTTAGTAGATGGAAGCCTTATAATTAAGCGCACTATGTCTTTTGGAGTGAAGAATGACGGAACTTTCCAAACGTACAAGCATACTAATCCTGAATTTGTAGGGATAAGAGAAGAGGCGAATGGAACAAAAAAGAGAGTTGCATATAATAAGATAAGGGATGAATATAAATTGCCTTCTGTTAATTCTCATACAGAAGTTGAAGAGCATTTACTGGATTGGGAAAGAGAAAACAAACAAGATTTAGGGTTAGAGTTTGCTAGGGGATTTTTTGGGGCTGACAACGTGGCAGCGGGAAAGCTAAGACAGAAAACGGCGCTTGTTTTTGTGCCTGCTACACTTGATGTCGATTCCCAAATCCAAAATGATAAACAAAGCCCCATTATAAAACTGTTATCCGAGATATCACGCCTCACGATTGAAAACAAAAAAGAAGTTACAGAGTTTCTGGAAAAGGCTCGTACTGAATATGGAGAACTAACAAACCCTGACAACATTCCCGAGCTGTCTAATATAAGTGAAAAACTCACAAAGAACTTACAGGAATTATATAGAGATTCAAAACTTCACACTAAATGGTCAAATATTGGAGATATACAACCATCTTATCCTCGCCCCAGTTTAACTGTGGAGGATGGAGGTGTATTTTCGAGTATAGAAAATGTTGGCCATGGTTTGCAACGTGCCGCGTTGCTTTCTGTCGTTCGATTTTTGGCTGAAAATGCCTCGGTAGAAGATATGCCAGAAGAATTTGAAACAGCTCAGAGTGATATTCTTTTTCTTATTGAAGAACCAGAAATATATCAGCACCCACAAAAACAAATTGTTTTTAGAGATGCATTGGATCGTTTAGCTGGAAGGTTAAACAAGTCAAATGGCATTCGAATCCAAGTCGCATACACCACGCATTCAGAAAAACAAATTTCTATTAGGGATTTTGGTTCAATAAGAATTCTTAGAAAAACCAAAGCCGACAGCGGAGAAATGGAGCATTTAATTTCCAGTATATCAATTCAAGACTGCATAGAATATTTTTCTGACTATTTAAATGTAGAGCCTATGTCCGAAGATGGTTTTTTAGCCAAGATGCATATTTTCTCAAAAGAGATGTGCGAAGGCTTCTTTGCTAAAAAGGTAATTCTGGTCGAAGGTGTTTCAGACAAAGGTTTGCTTGAGGGGTATATGAAGCTTTGTGACAGAAATGCCGACGAAGAGGGTATTTCAATTTTGAGTGCTGATGGAAAAACTAAAATGGATAAGCCATTCTTTATTTTTAAAAGATTAGGGATTCCAACATATGTGATTTTCGATTCCGACGTGAATGAAGATAAGGAAAAAGATAAGAAACCTAATGCTAATAAGTGCCTCCAGTATATTTCAGGTGTGGCAAAAGAAAAATTGGAAGATTACCCTGATGGTGTTTATGATGAGTATTCGGCGTTTGAATACAACCTAAATGCATATCTGATTGATGTAGCTGGAGAAAAATTATTCGATAATGCGTTCACTGAAATTGGAGAGCGGTACGGGTTAAAACAAGAGGATATATCCAAAACACCGGATGCAATAAAAGAGTGTTTAGAAATTATAGTTAAAGAGAAAGAAGTTACTTTTATTAAGGAAGTAATGGAAAAAGTGGACGCTCTTTAATCTTTAAAGCTTGGCGTGTCGATAATGCACATACACCCGCAAAATAATCCCCAGCCCGTGTGACTAACACGTGCCGTGCCCAACCCTTGGGGCGGGCGTGGACGTATGCAGTGCTGGTCATCAAGGGCAGCGATGCGGGACAAAACGGACTTTGATTGCTAAGGGTAATGTTATGAAACCATTGAGCACATTCGACGGTCCGGTCTGGCGCTTACTTCCCGATGCACTTCTTGACACTCCTGCGGAACCGGCAAGGGCGCCAGTGGGGCGTTTCCATCATTCGGGTCAAATCGCGGCCTATGCGTCGTTGAGCGCAGAAGGGGCAAGCGTGGCAATCCAGCGCTATCTTGGTGATCGCATTGCGCGAAAACTGGTACCTATGTGGCTTAAATCCGACTGCGTGGTTGATGAACGTGGTAACAAAGCTGCATCTGTGATTTGGCAGGATATATGCGCAAACGGATTGCGATCACCCACTTGGGTGTTCTCCGACGCTGCCCGAGATGCTGGGGCCCAAGCGATGTTATACTCTTCCCGATCACGCCCGGAGTTGGATCACGTTGTCGTTTTTGACCCTGCCTGCCTGAGTTTTGTTGGCCCCGCTACGTCTTTTGAGCCGTGAATACATAACCCCACTGGGATAAAATGTGCTATAAGCTGCAAATGCTAACCAAATGAGCAATTGGTGCAATGTGAACGGCAGGGGCAAACTACCGTTGGCTTTAATCAGCAATGATCCTACTTGGTCTTCTATCGGATCGAGCCAAAAACAGTTTAGCGGAAAATTGCCGATACGCTGTCTAGGGCTTTAAGGATTTTGCGAATGAATAGGACAGGTGGTACCTTTGGTTATGGCTAATACTAATAGGCCTCGAGACTAGGTGGGAAATTCGAACAGAAGTTTGATTGCAAGAAAATAACCTATACGATTCTCGCATCTTGGGTGCCATAGTGTAAGGATTGTTGATATTTATGACCAGTACTTCACAAATCACAGATGCTCTAAACGATGTTTGTAATAACACTGTAAAACCTATGTCAAAAGCATGCCTGCAGCAATTTGTGGACTTGGGTTTGGATGATTTTGAAATTGCGCGATATTATGAAGTTGAGACTGTAAATGTTATCAGGCTACGGAACTATTGGGCGATAGAGGTTGATCCGCAAATCGCGACACCAAACGCCCTTGGCCCGAGTGTTACTTAGTGCTCATTATATCGATGAGAGCCGCCATTCAAGCTTAGCAGAAAAAGGTTATTTTGGGCTCAAAACTGATCTTTGCGGTTTGGGGTGATTTAAACAGGCACGTTCAAGCAGGGCCCATCCATCGTTCGATTTCTTCCAGCACGGTGGTGACCAACATGCCGTTTGCCCGACGCCCAGTGATGTGCAGAATATAGCCGTTTCGGGTTTTTTCGCGTCTTATACTGACCCCATTTTTCGGGCGTGATAGACGGCGGGGGCAGTTGGGATTAGTGGAACGGTTTTCGGATATGCGTTTTTCGGCCTCTTGGATGACGGGCAGTAAACGGTGCCATTGATCTGTGCAGGTTTTATCGCGGCACTCGCCCAGCGTGGTTATGACAATGTCCGTCCAGCCCAGCCGCAGGATTTGGGACAGGCGGATCAGTTGGTTTTCGGACAATAGTTCTGGGTCTATAAGTTGGCCGTCCAACCCTTCTACCACCTCTGCCATGGCGCGTAGTTTTGCGCGTTTCTGGCGGCTGATTTGCGGGTATAGCGTAGCAAGGGCGGCGTCGAGTGTGGCGAATACATCTGTGTTTGTGGTAACAACGGCGATGCGGGCGCGTTCCCACGGGCTTGGATTTTGGCGGATTTCGTTTTCTTCAATCATCGCGGCAAGGGCTGCCTGTTTGTCAGCGGGATTGTGTAAAACTGCGGAGATTTTTGTGTATTGATCGTTGCCGGTAAGTGCGTGCAGCGATTGGAATGCCAGCAGGCGGCGGTAGCCCGAGATCAGAGCAAAGCCCGTGTCGGTTTTGTAAACCTCGATCGGCATGCGCAGGCCGTTTTGAGCGATTGAGGATTGCAGTTCGGTTTGGGCATCGGCGCAGATCAAGGTGCGGTCGCGCGGTAAAAGGCCTGTGTCGATGGCGTCAAGCGGGATGTTTTGCGGGGTATACATGCGCTTGAGGGTGGCGCATCAGGTGTAAAGGTTTTGTTAAGCGAGGGTTCGGCTAGACGGTTGCGAGTTCGGCGACCACGGCCAATGCGGCTTTGCGCGGGTCGGTTGCTTGCCAGATCGGGCGGCCGATGACGATGTGATCGGCGCCGTCTTTAATAGCTTGGGCAGGGGTGGCGACGCGTTTTTGGTCGCCTAATGCAGCCCCTGCGGGACGTACGCCGGGGGTTACGATCAATTTGCCTGCGGCTTCTGGTAATGCGCGGATCAGGGCGGCTTCTTGCGGGGAGGCAATTACGCCATCGGCGCCTGCAATGAATGCGTTACGGGCGCGTTCGACCACAAGTGTTTGGATATCGCCGCTTTGGATTAGGCAAGCGTCAAGATCATCGCGGTCAAGGGATGTGAGGATGGTCACCGCAAGGATGCGTGTGGCGTGATCGCCGCGCCCTGCTATGGCTGCGCGGACGACATGGGGGTCGCCGTGGACGGTTAGGAAATCAAGGTCGTATTCGGCGATGCCTGCGACGGCTTTTTCCACCGTGGCACCGATGTCGAAGAGTTTCATATCAAGGAACACGCGTTTGCCGCGCTGTTTAAGCTCATTGGCCAGCGCAAAGCCACCGCCTGTAAGCATACCAAGGCCGATTTTGTAGAAAGAAACACTATCGCCCAGTTGGTCGACAATGTTGCCGCCGTCCAGCAAATTCGGGACATCGAGGGCGACGATCAGGCGGTCATCTGCGGGCATTTTATACTCCTCATTCGGTTGGGGGTGGTTTGTGTGAACCTTGCCGGAAAGTCAAGGAGATGCATCGGCACAAGCTGTGCACCACCCGTGCACGGGGGGTATGACAAATATGCATAAAAGTATTGGCCTGCCCTCTTGCGGGAACGCTTCGTTATTCCTATCTTATTATGAACAGGCCTGACAGCTTGCGTGCCTATATTAGGGCGTAGAATTTCACAAGTCAGGTGCTTATAGAAGGAGAAGGTCATGGACTTTGAAAAGTTCACTGAACGGTCTCGGGGCTTTATTCAAGCGGCCCAGACCATTGCAATGCGCGAAAGCCATCAACGATTTACACCGGAACATTTATTGAAAGCCCTGTTGGATGACGAGCAAGGATTGGCGGCCAATTTGATTGCGGCTTCCGGCGGCAATGCAAAGGCTGCTTTGGAGGGTGTTGATCTGGCGTTGTCAAAACAGCCACAAGTGACAGGCTCGGGTGGTAGTGTTTATCTGGACACGCAAACCGGTAAGGTTTTGGCCGAGGCTGAGAAGCTGGCCAAGAAAGCCGGTGACAGTTTTGTTCCCGTGGAACGGATTTTGACGGCTTTATGTATTGTTAAATCCGATGCGCAGAAAATCCTGAAGGACGCGAACGTCACGGCCCAAGGGTTAAACGGGGCTATCAATGATGTGCGCAAAGGGCGTACGGCTGATACGGCAACTGCCGAAGAAGGTTATGATGCGCTGAAGAAATATGCGCAAGATCTGACGCAAAAAGCGCGTGACGGCAAGATTGACCCGATTATCGGGCGGGATGAGGAAATTCGCCGCACGATGCAGGTTTTGTCGCGCCGTACCAAGAACAACCCTGTGCTGATCGGGGAGCCTGGTGTTGGTAAAACCGCGATTGCGGAAGGTTTGGCTTTGCGGATTGTGAACGGTGATGTTCCCGAAAGCCTGCAAAACAAGCAGTTGATGGCCCTAGATATGGGGGCGTTGATTGCCGGTGCCAAATATCGCGGTGAATTCGAGGAACGTCTAAAAGCGGTTCTGAATGAAGTGACTGAAGCCGCAGGTGAGATTATTTTGTTTATCGACGAGATGCACACGCTTGTGGGGGCGGGAGCCAGCGAGGGGTCGATGGATGCGTCGAACCTGTTGAAGCCTGCCTTGGCGCGCGGTGAATTGCACTGTGTCGGTGCCACGACTTTGGACGAGTACCGCAAACATGTGGAAAAAGATGCAGCGTTGGCACGGCGGTTTCAGCCTGTTCTTGTGGAAGAGCCTACTGTGGAAGATACCATCAGTATTTTGCGCGGTATTAAAGAGCGTTATGAATTGCACCACGGCATCCGGATTTCCGATGCCGCTCTGGTTTCGGCAGCAACCTTGTCCGAGCGTTATATTACGGACCGGTTTTTGCCCGACAAAGCCATCGATTTGATGGATGAGGCGGCCAGTCGTTTGCGGATGGAAGCGGATAGTAAGCCTGAAGCGCTGGATGCCATCGATCGTGAGCTTTTGCAAAAGCAGATCGAGGCGGAAGCGTTGAAAAAGGAAACAGACACTGCGTCGAAGGATCGTCTTGCGAAGCTGGAAAAAGATTTGTCAAATTTGCAGGAGCAATCCAGCCAGATGACTGCTCAATGGCAGGGCGAACGCGACAAGCTGGCCTCGGCGCGAGATATCAAGGAAGAATTGGATCAGGCGCGGATGGATTTTGAAACCGCACGGCGTGCCGGTGATTTGACCAAAATGGGCGAGTTGCAATACGGCATTATTCCGGGGCTGGAGAAAAAACTGAAAGTGGCCGAAGAACATGGCGACGAAGTGATGGTGGAAGAGGCTGTGCGCCCTGAACACATCGCAAGTGTCGTGGAGCGCTGGACCGGTATTCCTGTAGACCGGATGCTGGAAGGCGAACGTGAAAAATTGTTGCGCATGGAAGATGTTATAGGCAACCGTGTGATCGGGCAATATGATGCGATCCATGCGGTATCGAATGCGGTGCGCCGTGCGCGGGCGGGTTTGAATGACCCGAAACGTCCGCTTGGTTCGTTCATGTTTCTTGGGCCAACCGGCGTGGGTAAAACCGAGTTGACCAAAGCACTGGCCGAGTTCCTGTTTGATGATGATCAGGCCATGGTTCGCGTGGATATGTCCGAGTTCATGGAAAAACATTCGGTTGCCCGTCTGATCGGGGCGCCTCCCGGTTATGTTGGCTATGATGAGGGTGGTGTGTTGACCGAAGCTGTACGGCGTCGTCCCTATCAGGTGATTCTGTTCGATGAGGTCGAAAAAGCGCACCCCGATGTGTTCAACGTGTTGTTACAGGTTCTGGATGACGGTCAGTTGACCGACGGGCAGGGCCGCACGGTGGATTTCAAACAGACGTTGATAATTCTGACATCGAACCTTGGGGCGCAGGCGTTAAGCATGTTGCCAAGCGGTGCGGACGCGGACGAGGCCAAAGGGCAGGTGATGGAAGCGGTGAAAGCACATTTCCGCCCCGAGTTCCTGAACCGTCTGGACGAGATTGTTTTGTTTGACCGCTTAAGCCGCGAAAACATGGACGGGATCGTCGATATTCAGCTTGAGATATTGGCCAAACGTTTGGTTGGTCGCAAGATTGAGCTGTCTGTTGATGAAAAAGCCAAGACATGGCTTGCCGATCAGGGTTATGATCCGGTTTACGGAGCGCGGCCTTTGAAACGGGTGATCCAGAAGGCCTTGCAAGACGAATTGGCAGAATTGTTGCTGGGCGGTGATGTGCTGGACGGATCAGAGGTGGATGTAACCGCTGATGCGCATGGTCTGGTGATCAACGGTAAAGGCAATACACCAAAAGCACCGGCCGACGCGCCTGTGCATTAAAGGAGTAAACGATGGGCTGGATCCTGCGAACGATAGTTTGGGGACTGGCCCGTCGGTTTTTGGGGTTACCCGGAATGGCTGTGATGGCCGTGTTGCTATACTTGTATTTTACACGTGATTTCAGTTTTACCAATTAGCTTAGGGGCGCAGGTTGCGCCCCTTTTGCATTATAGTCCGTTTGCTTTTTGAATCTCACGTATATATACGACAATCTTTGCGACTTCGGCCCGGGTGATGCCTGCAACGGGGGGCATATTGCCGAAGTTCCAGTGATGCGCCTGGACGCCCACTTTTGCCGCGCGCTGGAAGCTTTCATCACCGTGATGACTTGGTTCATAGAATTTATGGATCAGCGGCGGGCCGGTTTCGCTGCCGGTTCCGTTAACGCCATGACATGCGGCGCATTTGGAGTTGAAATAAGTTTCACCTGTTAGCGCGGCGGCGGTGAATTCGGGTATGTTGACAGTTAAAGCCTGACCCTGTGCGTTTTGATTTGCGCCCATGCCATGTGAATGCTTTGAGCCCATGCCATTTGATTGCGTGAAGAACCAAACGGCACCAATCAGGACTACTATTATCAAGACAACAATATTTCGCATATTTCTTCCAATGAGATGTTTCTTTAAAATAACATATAATCTTTCCAGTTAGGGGAGAGTAAAGCTTTATTACAATAAGACTGATGAAAACCCAGTCTGTGCATTAGGTGCTTGGCGGTCGGATTTATTCGGTCTAGGCTTTCGCGAAAAACAGGAGATAGTAGATGTTCTTTATGGACGTAGTTGCAGACACATTACAGGTTTTAACCACATTGTTTGTTGTTGCTTTGGGCTTGATTGTACTGGCCGCACTTATCATGTTCGTGATCGACAGCAGTCAGACAGAAGATGCTGTGCGCCGTAACTATCCTGTGATCGGGCGATTTCGCAAATTGTTCACGGAACTGGGTGAGTTTTTTCGCCAATACTTTTTTGCGATGGACCGCGAAGAGATGCCGTTTAATCGTGCGCAACGCGATTGGGTGGCGCGTGCCTCTAGTGGTAAGGGAAATACGATTGCGTTTGGGTCGACACGAAATCTGACACAGATCGGGACGCCAATATTTGTTAACGCGACTTTTCCGCCGTTGGAAGAGCACGCAGCCAAAACCCAGCCGTTGAAAATAGGACCCTATTGTAAAGAACCTTATATGGCTCATTCATTCTTTAATATTTCGGGGATGAGTTTCGGTGCGCTGTCAAAACCTGCTGTGCGCGCTTTAAGCGCCGGTGCGAAAAAAGCGGGAATTTGGTTGAACACGGGTGAAGGCGGGCTGTCTCCGTATCATCTGGAAGGTGGTTGTGACATCGTGTTTCAGATCGGTACTGCCAAATACGGTGTGCGTGACCTTGATGGTGCACTATCAGACGATCGTTTACGTGAAATGGCTGCACATGAGAATGTCAAAATGTTCGAGTTGAAGCTGTCACAAGGGGCGAAACCCGGTAAGGGCGGTATTTTGCCTGCGGGGAAGGTTAATAGTGAAATCGCATCCATTCGTGGCATCGAGAAGGGCAAAGCAAGTATTTCACCGAACCGCCATGCGGATATTTCGAATGCGGATGAGCTGCTGGATGTGATTGGGCATATTCGCGAGGTTACCGGAAAGCCGGTCGGGTTTAAAACCGTGATGGGTGATTATCAGGATATGGCAGAGTTACTGGATAAGGTTGTGGCGCGCGGTGAGGAATTTGCACCGGACTTTATTACCATTGATGGTGGTGATGGTGGTACCGGGGCCGCACCTATGCCTCTGATGGATCTCGTGGGATCACCGCTGCGTGAAAGCCTGCCGCGTGTGTCTGACTTATTGTACGAGCGGGGATTGCGCCAGCGGGTTAAGCTGATTGCGTCCGGCAAGTTGATAAACCCGTCCGATGTGGCCTGGGCTTTGGGTCTGGGTGCGGACTTTGTGGTGTCTGCACGCGGCTTCATGTTTTCACTCGGGTGCATCCAGGCAATGAAATGTAACAAGAACACGTGCCCGACCGGAATAACGACCCATGACCCGCATTTGCAAAAAGGTTTGGTGCCGAAAACCAAGGCAGAGAAAGTGGCGAACTATGCAACGGGCATAATCCACGAGGTGGAATCCCTTGCGCATTCGGTAGGTGCGACCGAGCCGCGCGGGATCAGGCGTAAACATATCCGTGTGATGCAGGCGACCGGGCGCAGTATATCTTTGGCGCGGCTTTATCCAAGGCCGGATGTGTTACCCGGTAATTAGGCG
>JAJFHY010000090.1 GCA_021775375.1 Amylibacter sp.
ACAGATTTGTCCATACATAGCCAAGCAAAGCTGAGTGCCGTCGCAAGACAGCTCAACGAACGACCCCGAAAGACGCTCGAATACGAAACACCAGCCGAGCGTTTCAATGCATGTGTTGCGTCGATCAGTTGAGACCGCCCCGCATAGCTGCCTTTCGTTTGTATACATGGAATCGCAATTCTTGCCCCAAAGTGGTCGCGGCACCTAACGCACCTGCCGCAAACCTTCGGACACTGCCATGCCCGCACACATGGCCACGTTCAGGCTGCGTGCGGTGCCTGACATGGGTAGTTTGATGTGGGCGTCGCACTGATTATGAACGCTATCGGGCACGCCTGCGCTTTCGCGACCCATTACGATGGTATCCGTGGGCTGGAATTGAAAGGTCCACAGGGTTTCGGTGGCTTTGGTGGTCATCAGGATCAGGCGGCCAACCTTACGTGTTGCCAGATAAGTCTCCCACGAATCGTGCCGGGTCATATCCGCGATATCCGCGTAATCCATCGCAGTGCGGCGTAAGTTTTTTAACGACAATGGAAAGCCACATGGCTCGATAATATCCAAAGGTACGGCAAAACAGGCCGAAAGACGGATCATTGCGCCCAAATTTGGGGCAATATCGGGTTGATATGCACATAAACGCATTGATTTTTCTCTTTTCAAGGCTCTGCGGCGCAAAGTTAACTAGACGTAGTGGGATGAGGCGTGTAGTTACGCCGCAGTGTGCCCGATTACTCATCGGGCTATCGGTTTAATTACGCCCTAATTGATGGGCATGGCAAGGGAGAGATGTTCGTGTCTACCGACAGCGACCCACAAGGTAACCGCCGCGACTTTTTATATGTCGCAACTGCAGCAACAGGTGCAGTCACAGCAGGAGCGGCTGTTTGGCCGCTTATCAATCAAATGAACCCAAGCGCGGATGTTCAGGCACTTTCTTCCATAGAAGTTGACATATCCGGCGTAGAGTTGGGAACGCAGCTGACAGTTAAATATCTGGGTAAACCAGTATTCATCCGTCGCCGTACCGAAGATGAGATCAAAGCGGCACGTGATGTGAAGCTTTCAGATTTACACGATGGCGATAGCCGCAATGCAAATCTTCCGGGGGACGCAATTGACGCGAACCGTGCTATGGATGAGGCCGGCGAATGGCTGGTGATGATCGGTGTTTGTACCCACCTTGGCTGTGTGCCACTGGGTGAAGCCGGTGATTTTGATGGGTGGTTTTGCCCATGCCACGGCTCACACTATGACACATCCGGCCGTATCCGTAAGGGGCCGGCACCTGAAAACTTGCCGATACCATTGACAAGTTTCATCGACGATACAACCATCAAGCTGGGTTAAGGGGGAAAGATCATGGCTGGAATTCCACACGATCATTACGAGCCAAAGACTGGCTTTGAAAAATGGTTGCACACACGTCTGCCTGTTGTCGCGCTGGCGTATGACACATTGATGATACCGACACCTAAAAATCTGAACTGGATGTGGATCTGGGGCATTGTCCTGGCGTTCTGTCTGGTGTTGCAGATTATTACCGGCATTGTTTTAGCGATGCATTACACGCCGCATGTTTCAATGGCGTTCGACAGTGTTGAACACATTATGCGCGATGTAAACGGTGGCTGGGCCTTGCGGTATATTCACGCAAACGGCGGATCTTTATTCTTCTTTGCAGTTTATATCCATATTTTCCGTGGCCTCTACTATGGCTCATACAAAGCACCGCGCGAAATTACATGGATCATCGGCATGTTGATTTACCTTGCTATGATGGCAACAGGGTTCCTTGGCTACGTTCTGCCTTGGGGTCAAATGTCATTTTGGGGCGCAACCGTTATCACGGGCTTGTTTGGCGCGATCCCCGGCATTGGACCGATTATACAGGAATGGCTTTTAGGCGGGCCGGCTGTGGATAATGCCACACTGAACCGTTTCTTCAGCCTGCACTACCTGATCCCGTTCGTTATTGTTGGTCTTGTGGCCGTTCACATCTGGGCATTCCACACAACCGGCAACAGCAACCCGACAGGTGTAGAGGTACGGCGCAAGTCAAAGGCCGAAGCCAATAAGGACACAGTTCCATTCTGGCCGTATTTCGTGATCAAAGACCTGTTTGCGCTGGTTCTTATTCTAGTGATTTTCATGGCTGTTGTTGGGTTTATGCCAAACTACCTGGGCCACCCGGACAATTATATCCCGGCTAATCCGCTGGTAACACCTGCACATATCGTTCCGGAATGGTATTACCTGCCATTCTACGCGATCTTGCGTGCGATCACATTTGACGTGTTGTTTCTGGATGCAAAATTTCTGGGCGTGTTGTTGATGTTTGGGTCTATCGGGGTGATGGCTTTGGCGCCTTGGCTGGATACATCACCTGTGCGTTCCGGTCGCTATCGGCCTGCATTCAAATGGTACTTCCTGATATTGGTTATCGATTTTATCGTGTTGATGTGGTGTGGGTCACGCCCCGCAGAAGGTCTGGTGCCAACAATTAGCTTAATCGGCTCAATTTACTGGTTCGGTTATTTTCTGGTGATCTTGCCTGTGCTTGGATTTACCGAGAAAACCAAAGCCGTCCCCGAAACCATTGAAGCTGATTTCGATGCGCATTATCCGCCAAAATCGAAGTAAACAGATCAAGAAGGATTGATAAAATGATGAAGAAAACACTCCTTACAGCGCTTATCGCACTTGGTTTGGGCATAGGTGGCAATGCAACAGTTGCCTTGGCAAGTGGAGGCGAACAGCATATTGAAGACTTCGACTTTTCCTTTGAAGGACCGTTCGGAAAATATGACCCGATCCAGTTGCAACGCGGCCTGAAGGTTTACACCGAAGTTTGTGCTGCTTGCCACGGTTTGCGCCATGTAGCATTCCGCACACTCGCGGATGAAGGCGGGCCGGGTTTTACACCGGAACAGGTAAAAGCATATGCAGCCGGGTTTGATATATACAACGCGGAATTAGATGAAGATCTGCCGGGCAAACCGTCTGACAAATTTCCGCGCAGTGCGCTTTCAAACGCACCTGACCTGTCTTTAATGGCAAAAGCGCGTGCAGGCTTTCACGGCCCGAATGGCCTGGGGATCAACCAATTTATCAAAGGTATGGGTGGAACTGAATATATTGCCTCCATTCTAACCGGGTTTACCGGTGAAGAAAAAGAGCAAGCAGGTACAACCTTTTATGAAAATAAAGCCTTCCCTGGTGGCTGGATTGCAATGGCGCCTCCTTTGGAAGATGAACAGGTCGAATTTGATGATGGCCACAAAAACGATGTTGAACACATGGCGAAGGATGTATCTGCATTCTTGATGTGGACAGCCGAGCCAAAAATGATGGCACGTAAACGTGTGGGACTGCTATCTGTTCTATTCTTGGGTCTCTTTACGGTTCTGTTATATCTGACGAACAAAAAAATATGGGCGCCGATTAAACGCAAGGACGCCTGATCCTTTGATAAATATTTTAAGAAGGCGGGTTTGAACCCGCCTTTTTTATGCGCTAATGATATGAAAAGGAGCCCGTGCAATGTCATTTAACAGTTTTGGTCATCTTTTCCGTGTCACCACATGGGGTGAAAGCCACGGGCCCGCCTTGGGAGCGACAGTGGACGGATGCCCGCCAAATATTCCGCTGAACGCGGAAATGCTGCAGGTTTGGCTGGATAAGCGCAAGCCTGGGCAGAATAAATATACGACCCAGAGGCGCGAAGCCGATCAGGTAGAAATCCTGTCGGGCGTGTTTGAGGGCAAGACCACAGGCACGCCGATACAGTTAATGATCCGTAACACCGATCAGCGTTCCAAGGATTACGGCGATATTCTGGACAAGTTTCGCCCGGGCCACGCCGATATTACCTATTGGCAAAAATACGGTATTCGCGACCACCGTGGGGGCGGTCGTTCGTCAGCACGCGAAACCGCGGCCCGTGTTGCTGCAGGTGGTGTTGCACGCGCTGTGCTGGATGTACTGGCCCCTCATGTGCGGATACTTGGCTATATGGTTCAGATGGGTGACAAGCGGATCGACCGCGCCCGGTGTGATCTGACAGAGATTGAAAACAATCCGTTTTGGACACCGGATGCGCAAGCAGCCGTTGATTGGGCAGCCTATCTTGACAGCTTACGCAAATCCGGCAACAGCGTTGGAGCCATAGTTGAAGTGATGGCATCAGGTGTACCTGCGGGGTTGGGTGCGCCGGTTTACGCAAAACTCGATACCGATATCTCAAGTGCAATGATGTCGATTAATGCTGTAAAGGGCGTCGAGATTGGCGCAGGCATGGCCGCGGCAGTGTTGACAGGCGAAGAAAATGCGGATGAGATTTCGATGGGGCCGGATGGGCCTGTTTATTCATCGAACCATGCAGGCGGCATTCTGGGCGGTATATCCACTGGTCAGGATTTGATTTGCCGTTTTGCGGTTAAACCGACTTCGTCAATTCTGAAACCGCGTAAGACGATCACGAAAAGCGGAGAGGAAACCGAGATTGTGACAAAGGGGCGACATGATCCCTGTGTTGGAATTCGTGCGGTACCCGTGGGCGAGGCGATGATGGCCTGTGTTATATTGGATCACATGTTACTGCATCGCGGGCAGATCGGTGAAAACCAAGGCCAAATCAGATAGTATCTGAATGACATAAAAAAGGCCGCTAAAGCGGCCCTTTTAAATAATCGATCGCATACGACTTATGCGTTGATCACATCTTTCAATGCTTTTGCAATAGTCACTTTTGCAACACGGTCAGCACCTTTTAGAAACTGCTCGCCTGTTGCCGGGTTACGCACCATACGTTCTGGACGTGCACGGCAAGCGAATTTGCCCAGTCCTGGAAGCGTAACAGCCCCGCCTGCTGCGACTTCGCTTGTGATAATTGATGTTAAAGAGCCCAGAAATCCATCGGCTGTTTTTTTATCGCATCCCATGCCTTCAGCAATGGCTGAAACGAGTTGGGTCTTTGTCATTGGTTTTTGTGACATGTCACTGCTCCTGTTAGATAGTTGCTTCGTTTTGTGAAGCCTGCGGTAAATAAACTCGA
>JAJFHY010000010.1 GCA_021775375.1 Amylibacter sp.
ATATACGCGTAATGGCTCACCCCTGCGCCTTAAAATGCCCGAAAAGCCCGGCACCTACGAGCTGCTATATTACCTTGGCCAAGGCAAAACGATCATTGCACGGGAACAAATTCAGGTGAAATAGATACTGCCGGTTATTGCCTTCACTGGCGATCTTCTAACGAAACACCGGACATCATCCGGGTAATTTCGTTGCTTGAAATTGCCTTGTCGGAATACGAAAATGTTCCCTGTTCCAACACTTCTCTGGCGGCCCGCATCATTTCCCCCAATGCCGCCCGCGCGAATGATCCACCAACACTGACGCGTTTCACACCAACGTCCGACAACTCCCGAACCGAATAGTTTACACCCTGCAAACCCATCACCACATTCACGGGCTTATCAACCGCATTGCAAACTGTTCTGATCGCCTCCAAATCGGGCAAGCCGGGTGCATATAACACATCTGCCCCCGCTTCTGAAAACAGTTGCAACCGCTTGACCGTATCCTTCAAGTCAGGCCGCCCCCACAGATAATTCTCTGCCCGTGCCGTCAGTAAGAAAGGTAGATCTTTACTGGCATCAGCCGCTGCCTGAATACGGTCTACCGCCAAACCCAGATCATAAATCGGTTTATGAGTATCCCCGGTCGCATCCTCGATAGAGCCGCCAACCAATCCTGCCTTAGCCGCACTGTCTATGGTTTCCGCGCAATCCGCAGGGGCCGCACCGAAACCGTCTTCCAGATCAGCCGACACCGGTAAATCCGTGGCCTGCACAATCGTTCTTGCATTTTCAATCAATTCACTGCGACCAAGCCCGGCCAAAGAGTCTCTGCGACCGACCGTAAAAGCATAGCCGGCACTTGTCGTGGCAAGCGCTGGAAACCCCATCGTTGTCAAAATACGCGCCGTTCCCGCATCCCATGGGTTGGGGATCACAAAAGCCCTTTCTGCGAAGTGCAAAGCCTTAAACCGTTCAAACTTTTTTATCTGTTCATCATCCATTATCGTCATCAAAAATACCCGTAGGCCCCCCATCAATGCTAACCATATTCTTCTTGCGCCAAAACGCATCAACACCATCTTCCCCCATATCAGCATACCAGGGCACCAGTTCGGTATCCGCACGGGGTCGCACCAACGCCATCTCAGGCACGCCCGTCCCGCAAGAGGTTGTAACCAGATCAATCTCCAGCTTGAAGATATTGCGCGCCCCTGCATAATCTGGAAACAGACCATATAGCGCATCCCATTCCGTATGCCGTGGATAAACAACCTGTGCGGCCCCATAGACACGCAATATAAAAGCATCGCCTTCAAATGCGCAAAACATCAGTGTCATACGCGGGTCTTGTAAAGCGTGCGCCGCTGTTTCATTACCGCTGCCCGAAACACTTAGCCAGATAATTTGATTATCATCTATAATTTTCAACGAATCCAATCCTTTAGGCGAAAGATTAACCCGCCCTTCAGGCCCTGCAGTTGCCACAAAAAACATATTTTGCCGTTCGATAAACTGCTTAAAAGATCCGTTTAATTTCGTTGTTTGAATACCCATGAATGTCTCCCCCGATAACCTTGAAGCTAACATAGCCCTACTGACAACAGAATGTCAGCAGTCAACGATGATAACTTTGGTGCATAGGCCCAAACCTATTACCACAGTTCAGGATTATTAAATGCATCTACACAATGCGAATTGCCGGTAATAGGCTCTATTTCATCCCCACCCAATGATTGGCCAAGCCACCCTTCTGGATAGGTTAATTTAAAGGGGGCCTTAATTACTTTTTCAGTAATATGACTAAATCCGACTTTAGTGTAAAAATTAGGGTCGCCATAGGTAAATACCAGTTCAACACCGCGTTCTTTCAGGGCGTTAAGGCCAAAATTAATCAACTTCTGGCCAACACCTTTGCCCTGACAGCTTGTCACTATTGCGACCGGTGACAGAAGAAATGCTTCAACCTTATTTTCAAATGTCATTCTGGAAAAAAAGATACTGCCGATGATGTGCTGATTTTCAGTAGCGACAAAACCATAAAGATCATCGCCATCAGCCTGCGTTACTAAGTCAAAGACCAAGTTTCCAATTATCAAACCTTCTGATTGCCCTTCAGAATCCGAAAATGTCTTGATGAAAAGCTGTTTAATCTCTGCAATATCGCTTGGATTGTATGGTGTAAATTTCACTTATTTACCTGCACTACAACCCCTTCGACAACCGATCATGCGCAGACAATTTCTCGATCAAAGCCCGCATCTGGTCCACAGGGATCATATTCGGCCCATCGCTTGGCGCATTCTCCGGATCTTCGTGCGTTTCGATAAATATCGCCGCCACCCCGATAGCCGCTGCAGCCGTAGCCAATGGCGGCACAAACTCGCGCTTACCACCTGATGATGTCCCCTGTCCGCCCGGCATCTGCACAGAATGCGTGGCATCAAACACAACCGGATAACCGGTTTCCGCCATAATCGGAATACAGCGAAAATCGCTGACCAGCATGTTATAACCAAAGCTGGTACCCCGATCACACAGCATAATGTTTTCATTCCCTGTCGAGGCTACTTTTTCCGCTACATTCGCCATGTCATTAGGCGCCAGAAACTGCCCCTTTTTCACATTAATACATTTGCCCGTTTCACCCGCTGCCAACAATAGATCAGTCTGGCGGCACAAAAACGCGGGGATCTGCAAAATATCCACCACTTCGGCCGCTTTCGCGCAATGCCAAATCTCATGCACATCCGTTACAACGGGCACACCGAATTCGTCCTTGATCGCGGCCAGTATCTCCAACCCTTTTTCCATTCCCAAACCGCGCATGCCCTTCAGGCTGGTACGATTGGCTTTGTCGTAGCTGGCTTTGAACACATAAGGCGTATTTGTGGTTGAACAGGCATCCAGCGTACGTTCGCACAGCATCCGCGCATGATCCAGGCTTTCCAGCTGACAAGGCCCCGCCAACAGCGTGAAAGGCATCTCATTACTGATCTTCAAATTACCCGCTGTAACCGTTTTCATCTCATTCATCCTTCGTTCAAAACCGCTTCGATACGCGGCACATCTTCGGGATTGTTCAATTCCCAAAACACCCTGCCCTGCCCGTCTACTTCCACACAGCGCACCGGCAATCCACGTTCCATAAACCGCAACTGCTCCAAACCTTCAAGCGTCTCCAGATGCCCCGCAGTCCAACCGGCATATTCCCGCAAGGCGGCAGGTCGATAAGCATATACGCCCACATGATGAAACACAGGGATTTCGTCACCCTCAACCAACTCCGTCCCCACGTATGGGATCACTTCCTTGGAAAAATACATTGCGTTCATATGCGCATCAAAAACAGCAGTCGTTCCGCCAACACGACCCTGTTTGCGATCCTCGACAAAATTACGGTATGTCTGCAAATCACAACGCAATACGGGCGTTGTGACATGTACAGATGGATCCGCATCAAACCCCGCAATCAGATCCGACACAAACCACGCAGGCGTCAATGGCGCGTCCCCTTGCAGGTTCACCACCAGATCAGGCTCGCTATCCATTTCATCCAAAGCAGCGGCACAACGTTCCGTGCCATTTGCACAGCTCGACGGTGTCATCAGAACCTTAGCCCCGAACGCTTCTGACGCCGCCTTGATCCGATCATCATCCGTGGCCACATAAACCGCATCCACACCGGCAACAGCCATAGCCGCTTCCCAACTGCGCTGGATCAACGACTTGGCCCCATCAGGCCCGTTCAACACAACCAGCGGCTTGCCGGGATACCGTGTAGACGCAAAACGTGCAGGTATGACTATTGCTGTTTTCATACGACCCCTGCCCTTAAAATATCATGGATATGCAACAGCCCTTTTAGGGCCCCTGCCCGATCCACCACCATCAACGCGGAAATAGACCGCCGGTTCATAATTCCCAAAGCTTCCGACGCCAACATGTCAGGCGTCACTGTTGACGGCCCCATGGTTGCAACAGTGCCCGCCTTACGATCCATCAGCCCGTCCATATTGCGCCGTAAATCCCCGTCGGTGATAATCCCCATCAACAGGCCATCGGTCACAACAGCTGCCACACCAAAGCCCTTGGCTGTCATTTCCAACAAAGCCTCGCTCATCGGTGTTGTCTCGGTCACCACAGGCAAAGCCGTACCTGTATGCATGATGCTTTCAATCTTCAGCAATTGTGATCCCAGCTTGCCGCCCGGGTGGTTAACCAAAAAACTGTCCCGGTCAAACCCGTGCAGACGCATCAAGGCCACCGCAAGCGCATCGCCCAACGCAAGCTGCATTGTTGTTGATGTCGTGGGCGCCATCCCGATGCCGCAAGCCTCTGGTTGATCCGGCAGAATCAAAGCGACATTTGCTGCTTTCGCAAGCGAACTGTCCGCGTTTTTGGTAATTGCAATCAACGGTATTTTAAAGCGTTTGGCATGGGCTATCTCATCTGCCAATTCGGCAGTTTCGCCTGAATTTGACAACATGATGCAAACATCAGCCTTGGTGATCATCCCCAAGTCACCATGACTTGCCTCACCGGGGTGCACAAACTGCGCAGGTGTACCCGTACTGGCCAGTGTTGCCGCTATTTTGCGTGCAATATGCCCGGACTTTCCCATACCCGAAAGCACAACGCGCCCCTGCACTTCTGACAGCAACTTAACAGCTTGCTCAAAGGGTTCAGACAGGCTTTCGGCCAACGCAATTAACGCAGCAGCTTCAATTGTTAAAACATCTGCCCCGATTTTTGCCAGATTATCAGTCATAGACCCCTGCCCTTCTGCCCTCGCTTATACATGTAATCGTATTAGACACCCGCACCTTTTTGTCCACATCTATCAAGATTTTTTGCCGTGGATATTTTCATACAGATACGTATCTTCCCAGCGTTTATGCAACCAATACCACTGCTCGGGCTTGTCCATAATCCGCGCGCTGATATGGTCATTCACTTCTCGCGTCATGGTTAGCGCGTCCGTATGTGCAATCGGGTCTTCAAAATCAATGTGAATATTCAGCCCGTTATCATCCCGGGTTCCAAATGCCGGCACCAGCGGTAAATCATAACGCAACGCCAATTCGGCGGCTGCTGTAGGCGTTAGTGCATCATGGCCCAAAAACGGCATTAAGTGGCCGCTTTGAAATTTCTGATCCACCAGCAAAGCAAAAAACCCGCCATTACGCAGATGTTTAACCATACGCATATTGCCACTGGCACTTTTGGCAACAATAGGTTCACCACCATGTTTGATGCCCTCCAGAAAATCCTGCTCGTACCAGGGGTTGCTATTCTCGCGGTAAACCGCACCGGTTTCCATATCCAAAGACTTCAAATAGTGTCGTATAGCTTCCCATTGACCAAAATGCGCTGATACAATTATTGCACCTTTACCTTCTGATTTAGCTTTCCGCAAAACATCTAACCCCGGCCCTTTTGCATCAAAAAGCTTGCTGTGTTTTTTATAGATATCATTGAACAATATTTCCGATATTGTACGGCCACCGCTTCGCCCGATTTGCTTGCAAAGTACAAGCGCATCTGTGTCTGAAATATCCGGAAAAACCCGTTTTAGCCCATTCAATACACGCTTGCGAGAACCCGGAATAAGCGGAACCAAAAATCCGCCCATGCTTGCAAAGAACGCACCCCGCATGCGAAACGACATTAATCGCCCCAACTTAAGAAAAATCCAGATCGGGATGTACTGTAGAAACTTTAACGGTGTTTTTTTAAGTTTGTTATGCATTGGTAATCCTGCAAATAACAACGCGTAACATATTGATATTTAACATTTTTTTCTACTCAATTTGTGCCAGAAGTTGTCGGATTGCTTGTTCAAGTTTAACGCGATCAACAGTTGAAAAATCCTTGGCGAGACGCAATTCCAGCCTTCCTGCGGTTGCCGTACATTTCACTGTGCCATTTGGCCGCGCAATATTAAAGACCGTTTTAGCCCGGTGCGGCGGCTTTACACCGACCTTCCCCGCGGGGAAAGGTTTTTTATCAACTTCCAACCCGGCCGCACGGCGCAGAATTGCCAGCTCTTCCTCTGCCAGCCGGTTCGGCCCTGCGGCAAGCAGATCATTTTCAATTTGCGTTGCAACAGAACTATCCGCATCAATGCGTTTGCTCAACGCCAATCCCAAAGCCCTTGGAATATCAGCAGGGAATTTTATTGTTTTCCCAAGCCGTTCCATCAATCCGATAAAACTGCGGATGTAGCTGCGCTTTTGATATCCGGCTGATTTGAACAGAATAGCCACAACTTTATCGGGATCATTACATTCAGTAGCGTTATCCTTTGCATACTTGATCGCCAAACTCGCCATTTCAGCGAATGATATATCTTTGCGCACCAGATTTTCATCAACCATCTTGCGATATAGGACGTCCAAAGCCTCTTCGCCGAAGATAACCGCCGCAGGGATGCTGGAATAGGCCTCCCTGCCCCCAGGATCGCTCAGAAGCGCCTTATAAGCTTCAAGACGCCTGTATCCCTGCACCAGCTCAAATCGCCCATCACCGCGCTTTTGTACGCGTATCGGGTTCGATAGGCCTATTTCACGGATGGAATCTATCAGTTCATCCAAATCCTCGTCCAGACCATCCATCCGATCCCGCGACAGCTTTTCGCTGACAATTCGTTCCAGCGGGATCAAATCAATCACCAGGCCATCCGCTTTGCGCTTCACATATTCATGCGCCAGATGATCATTTTCGGCACGGATTTGCTGTTCTGCTGCTTGTCGTTGCTTCAGGCTTTCGGCGTTTTCGGTAATAGCCGAGGCCATCGGCCCCCTGCGCCTTGACCCGACACCAAATGCGGATTTGGTTTCCAAGGCGGGTTCATCTTCAGGGATCTTCCCCGCGGGGAAGATTTCGTCTTCGGGCATATCTATATCAAATACACGACGTTTCTTGCTCATCTCTTATCCTCCAGCTTATCCCACGATTCGCAGATCGAGGTTTTGAATTCTTCATAACCGCGATCGAATGTTGCCCGCGCGCGGCGCCAAGTTTCGCGTGTCATATCACGGTAATCAATTTCATAGACCGAACTTAAAAACCTGCTTGATTGCTCGACCGCACGGGTCAATTCAATCGGGTGTACAGCCAAACGGTCACCAAAAACTTTCTGGTACGCACTGTACATCGCCTGATGCAGATCATTTCCGGGTTCAAAACGGGTCAATAAGAAGCGCACATCGCAAAATGCCTTGGGTAATGTCATATTCCCCGCGGGGAAGGTTTGGTCAAAACCTTCTGCTAAATCCTCTAATGCTTCGGAAAGTTGCCCGATAAAACTGGTTGTACTGTCATATTCCCAATACGCAGGGCCAGATGGAATATAAAGCATATCAGCTGCAAACACAGCATTCATCGATTGATAACCAATAGCCGGCGGGCAATCGAATATGATAAGATCGTAAGCATCATCAGGAATAGCATCCAGATAACGGCTGACAGCTGCAAAAAAGGACCATTCCGGGTTAAGATGCCGATATTGGGCTGACGCAAACTCGACAAATGCTGCATTGGCGCAGGACGGTATTATATCGATTGTGGGCCAGGCTGTGGGCTTAATAAAGTCTGAAACCCGCAATTCGTCCAACCCAAGGCCCAGAATGGAAGTCGGCAATTTGCGTTGGGGCAGGGCGGTTCCGCTGGCTGCTGCAACTGATGAGGCGTTCATACGTTCGGTTTCGCGGATCAAATCCCGCGCCATAATCCCCCAAACCGTATGGTCCTCTGCCACATCATATAATCCCATACTGTGCGATAAAGTTGCTTGCGGATCAAAATCCACAACCAGAACCCGGTATCCATCCAGCGCGGACGCATGTGCAAAGTGCAAAGCAACTGTTGATTTGCCCGCACCACCCTTAAAATTGGCAATTGCAGCGCGAAAAGCACGTTTTCCGGCTGGGCGGTAAGGCATAAGGGACTTGCGGTTCACCTTCATACGGCGACGCAATTCGTTAATTTCTTCCAGATTATACCAGCGCTGGCGGCCGTCCACTTCGACTTCACCATCTGGTAAAGACGGATCAGCGGCCAAGCGACCGCGAAATGTGGACTGATTTATCTTCAGGATCAGTTCGGAAACTTCCCAGCTGGAAAACCGGCGCAAAGTCTTTTCCATTTCCGGACTAAAAGTCTGCTGCCTGATCCAGCTTTGCATTTTCAGGGATTGCTCATGTAGTTGTTGAAGATCTTTGTGATCAAACATTGCCTGCCTCGGACGTTAATTATTATATTTTTTTTAATTACGTCTTATTTGCAAAAAATGCAAAAGGTAATATTATAATTTTTGAAACATACCTGTCTTTAATTAACACAAGGAATACAGGGTGATTAACAAAATGGCGATTCGCGCTGGAATGTACCGGGGAAATGGCAACTGAGGCCGAGATAGTGACATATATAGGGGGACATGAATTAGTCTTCAACTACAGATAGGGGGACATCTATAGCGAATAGGGGGACATACTGGATGTCACCCTTTACCAATATTACCTAATATTTATATATTTTAAGATTTAATTGTTACAGTGCGCTGAACAGAGTTCTTGACAGAATCGGATAACTGGACGCAAATACTTCAATATTGAGAAACAGCGTTGAGTTTAGTTTGTTTCAATGTATGTAGGCAGTTAAACCTGATCGAAAATGAGTCGGGAAATTAGGCAGCGATCCTATTTGGGTCAAATATAGGAAGGGACGGCCCAATGTTGGCCAGTAGACCTGTCGGGCGTGATGCGGCAACCAAGAAATACGATATTCTTTCTGCTTTGATGACCTATGCGCTGTCTCGCGATAAGTTAACCCAAAGGCTGGTTTTACGGCTTATGTCTTTAATAACAACCAGATATAACTGGCAACGCGATGAATTAAGCATGGGGCAACGGGAAATCGCAAAGCTTTGGTCGGTGGATGAACGCACGGTCAAACGTGAAATGGCCAAGTTGAAATCAAAAGGCTGGTTATGTGTTAAACATGCAGGCGCACGGGGGCGGGTGACACTCTATGGGCTTGATCTGGATTTGGTTCTGAAAGAGACGCAAGCGGAGTGGCCGAAAATAGGCCCGGATTTTGTTGCCAGATTAACCGAGATGACGGGCGTTCGTGCACAAAACATTCATGAAAGCAATGTTGTGGCGTTTTCGGCAAAGGCACAGATACCGCCCGTTACGGATGGAACTGTTTGGGCATCGGCCGCGCTGATATTGTTTGATTATGATCCCACAATCTATGCAGCCTGGTTTCAGCAATTGCAGGAACAGGGTAGGGACGGGGGGTGTTTATTGCTGATTGCCCCCACTAAATTCCACGCAACATATGTGCAAACCCACCTAAGCGATGCGATTTTACGTGCTGTTAACCGTATTGATCCAAGCCTTAGAAGCGTTCGGATACGCTGTTAGGCGAATAAACAGGCATAAGGGATGTAAATTAGGTGATTTATACGCTAAATTGTCAAAAATTCAGGTATTACCTATAATATGACAGTGAAAACCTTTCATCAGCGTTTATCGGGCCGGCTGTTCCCGAAGGCATGGGAAAAACTGGTTGCTTTTGATCCAGCGCCGGAAACGCCATTTATATTGGATATTGTTCCGATTGATGATTTTCTGCATGTTTTTGTGTCCGACCGCGTGTTGGTTGATGGATTTCAAGAGCGTTTGACCTTTATGGAAGGTCAGAATGTTTTACCTGTTAAGGCAATGCGCCCGGTACCCCGTGGTTTAGACATAACTTTAGAGCGTAAAGACGCGCATACAGCGCAAAACATAGTTGTAGAGCTTGATGGTAAGCCAGTTGATATGGCTGTGAATCCGGGGTTAATCGCGCATTTTGATGGGCTGAACACAGCATTTTTGGCTGAAATTGATCCAGATCCGGAAACGTTGAAAGATTGGCTGGCCTATCATTGCGATCAGCAAGGCTTGCAGGCTGTTGTGCTGTTGCGCCGCTGTGATGAAGACTGGGCTGAAAAACATGCTGCAAAGCAACTGATCAAAATTGCAAAAGCGACAAAAGGATTGCAAACGTTTCTATTGCTTGACTGTAACCAGCCATTGGGCTTTTCGCAGTATCCAAGTTTGTTAGACCGTCACACAACGCCTGATGGCCCCGGTAAGGCCGGTTTGGAGCCGGCAGAGCCTGCACCCTATGCTTCGGCCTTGTACGAGCTGGCGATGCTGGATGCTGTGCGCAGGCGCAGTTTTGACACTGCGCGGGCTGTGGTACACATGGGGTTGTGTGATTTATTACTGCACGGGGCAGGGGGATTGTCTGTCTTTGATGCAGCAAAGGGCAGTGATACTTATCTTAAGTTTTCAGGTAAACTGGCCTATCCGTTTTCATATCGCAAACCGAAATACCCCCATTTCGCCGATCACACATGCACCAGTTTTGATGGCAAGGGCGGTCCGCATATTTGGGCGATAAGCCAGGCGTTCATGCAGCGCGACCCCGCTTTGCGCCCGTTTAGGGTATCACAGGCCGAGCCGGATCCGATCAGCGAAAGTTTCAGTTACTGGCGGTGCATGGGGTTGCGGTATCCGGATTTGAAAATCGGCCAGATTGTTCCCAAGGCATCATTGGTTGTAAACCAAACCTTGTGTGATTTACTGGACGCACAGTTTGATCATACGCCCAAGCACCCGCCCACTGTGGCGAAAGATCATCAGGCGGGGACATCGAACGAGCGTATTCTGATTGTTACGACAATGAAAAATGAAGGGCCGTTTTTGTTGGAATGGCTGGCATATCATATGTCCATTGGGGTGACGGATTTTCTGGTTTACACCAATGATTGCACCGACGGCACAGACACAATGTTTGACTTGCTGGATGCTAAAGGGATCGTGGAACATCGCGAAAATCCTTATCGCAAGACCGGGCAAAAACCGCAGCATGCAGCATACTTAGCGGCGCAATCTACAGCAAAAGCAGAAGCGGCTGACTGGATTATATGCATGGATGTGGATGAATATATTAATATCCATGTGGGGAACGGCACATTGCATGATTTATTTGCGGCAGTGCCGCAGGCCAATCTGTGGTCGATGACGTGGCGGTTGTTCGGAAATGCAGAGGTGGATGGGTTTGAGGATAAGTTCATTACGGAGCAGTTTTTCAACTGTGCACCGGAACTTTGCCGCAAGCCGCATCAGGCTTGGGGGTTTAAAACCTTGTTTCGCAATAACGGGTTTTACAAAAAGTTCGGTGTGCATCGGCCTGTCGGATTGCAACCGGAATTCAAAGATCACATTCACTGGGTGAATGGTTCCGGCAAACAGATGCCTGAAAATATTTTACGCACCGGCTGGCGCAATACGATGCGCAGTTACGGCTATGATATGGTTACACTGAACCATTATGCTTTGCGGTCCTGCGAGTCATTTTTGGTGAAACGCGATCGGGGCAGGGTGAACCATGTAGAGCGTGATCAGGGTATGGCGTATTGGTTTCGGATGAATAACAATGCTGAAGCTGATAGAACTATCTTGAATAAGATAGCGCGAACAAAGCAAAAATTTGCAGAACTGATGGCCGATGAGGAGATTGCGGCACAGCACAAGGCATGTGTTGCGGCCCATGCCAAGCGGATCACAGAATTGAAGGCGCGGCCGGATTATTTGGCGATTTACGAAACGTTGAAATCTGAACGTATGATCAAGTTATCACGGTTGCATGCGCATTTCGGCAGTGCTGTTTTTCTGCAAGGCCCGGATGCAATACCGCTGGATTATCCGCTTTTGGACGAGGTAGAGTTGTAAGTAATGAAATACCTGATGATCACATCGATGCGCAATGAAGCGCCGTATATTCTGGAATGGCTGGCGTATCATCGCAGTATCGGGGTGGATGGGTTTTTGATTTATTCCAACGATTGTGATGATGGTACGGATGTGATGCTTGACTATCTGGATGCGCTTGGGGTGATTACGCATGTGCGTAATGACAAGATCACAAAGGCGGGTGTTCAATGGACTGCGCTGAAACGTGCGGATAAACACCCGATGAAGGCACAGGCAGACTGGATTTTATTTGCCGACGTCGATGAATTTGTGAATGTCAAAGTCGGTGGCGGGCATTTGGACGATTTGCTGGCGGCATGTCCTGATGCCACGGCATTTGCATTGATGTGGCGGATGTTCGGCAATGACGGTCGTGCGGAAATTTCGGATGTGCCGGTCATTGAGCAGTTTACCAAATGCGCCGGATTTCCATGCTATGCGCCGATAACCAGTTCGATGTTCAAGACGTTGTTCCGGAATGACGGCAGTTATGAAAAACTTGGGGTGCATCGACCGAAAAAACGTGTTGAAGAGGATGCGTCAAAGATTGCCTGGGTTAATGGATCCGGACAACCGTTAGGGCCGGAATATCTGGATAAGTCAACCGTGACTTACGGTGCCTGTGGCGGCATTGATCTGGCTTGCATCAATCACTATTCGGTAAAGTCGGCAAAGGCGTTTCTGGCGAAAACACAGCGCGGGTTACCGAACCGGTCAGATAAAGAATTGGACTTGGGTTATTGGGTTGATCGTAACTTTAATCATATTGAAGACTTAACAATCCAACGTAACCTAGTTCAAACAAAGAAAATAATGGAATGTTGGTTTAGTGATAGTAAACTGCGTGAATTGCACCTTTCCGGCTTAGATTGGCATCATGATTGTGCTAGTAAGGTTTTGGATGATATGGAGGGTGTGCGGTTATTTACGCGGATTACCAGCCTTACAAGGTCTGATATAAACCCACGTTTTGCGGCCACACTGGCGCAGCTGATGATCGCGGCGCGCCGCAAACAGAAAGATAATTGATGCGGATATTTCTAACAGGTGGGGCAGGGTATATTGGCAGTCATACATTGCTGGAAGTGTTGTCTGCCGCGCATGAGGTTTGTGTTTACGATGACTATTCAAACAGCGCGCCCGCGGCCCTAGCGCGTGTCGAGCAACTGACGAACCGAAAGTTCAAAACGGTGACAGGTGATATACGTGATCAGGTATCGTTGGCGACGGCATTAACGGAATTCAAACCGGATGTTGTTGTGCATTTTGCCGGCAAAAAAGCGGTTGGCGAGTCGGTTGAAAAACCGCTGATGTATTATGAGAATAATGTGTCCGGCACGCTTAGCTTGTTACGTGCGATGGAGGCTGCCGGTTGCAATCGTATTGTGTTCTCATCATCGGCTACGGTTTACGGCGAGCCGCAATATTTGCCACTGGATGAAAATCACCCCCTGTCTGCGACTAACCCATATGGGCAAACCAAGTTGATGGTAGAGCATATTTTGCGCGACTGGTGTACTGCGCGCGATCAGGCATCCGCTGTGCTGTTGCGCTATTTCAATCCTGTTGGTGCGCATGACAGCGGTATGATCGGCGAGGACCCGAATGACATTCCCAATAATCTGATGCCGTTTGTATCACAGGTGGCCGTTGGTAGGCGCGAAACACTACAGGTGTTCGGTAGTGATTATGATACACCGGACGGCACAGGCGTGCGTGATTACATCCATGTGGTTGATCTGGCAAAGGCCCATGCGGCCGCTATAGTTTATGCTGCGGCGCATAAAGGCTGTGAGGCGATTAATGTGGGAACAGGGCAGGGGTCATCGGTGCTGGACGTTGTCAGGGCATTTGAGAAAGCATCGGGACGGTCTATCCCCTATACAATGGCGCCAAGGCGCCCGGGTGATGTTGCGGCACTATACGCACAGCCTGACAAGGCGCGCACCCTTCTGGGGTGGGATGCGGAACGTGATTTGGCGGATATGTGTGTCAGTGCCTGGAAATGGCAGAGTCAAAACCCCGACGGATACGGGGATTAGGCCAGTTTGCGTGGTAATATGGTTTCAACATCATCCATACGTTCGATATAATACCAATCGTCATCGTAGCCATGTTGCAAAGCCTCGGTTCGTTCCTGTGACCAGCCCGGAATATCCAGTTCTTTAACCACACTCAGATCTTGTTGTAAAAACAGCGGTTTCATTTTTTCGAGTTCTTCGGATGTTTTGTCGGGATGCTTTTGGACATATTTGTTAAACAAAAGAGCCCTTTGCAGATCAACGCCTAAATCAAGATTTTCGGCGGGAGCATTGAGATCCTGATATTTTTCAACACCTGTTATGGCGCCTATAACATCGCGCCAGATATAGGGGTAATCTTCATACCGCCAGATTGTTGCCGGTAGGCGCGTACCCCTGCCTTGTGAGCGCTCTATAAGAGATGACCATTGTAGGTCTTCTATGTTTATTTGTGCAATGAAGTCGTCATAATTGCTGGCTTTGTTATAAAAGACTGTATCCGAATAATAAGACGGTATCAGGCTGGTAAAACTACGGGTTTCAATAAAGATACGTATGTTGAAATCGCTGAATATAGCTTCAATTTGATTAAGTATCCCCCTGTTTCGCGGCTGAAAAAGTTCTTTCTCAAACAGTCGGTGTTCCTGCCCGATGACACGATTATCGATGATCAACAGTTTATCAATACTCTTGATATCGGTTAACTGTTTAAGAAAATCATTTCTTGTGTCGGCAATGTTTTTTCCGTTCCGAATGGCTTTTGCCGCTTTGAATATATGGGTAAACGTGTCGTTCTCTATTGGAAGATATGTAATATTTTCATCTGCCAAAATGTTCTTATTTTCTTTTAGAGCAGCAATAAAATGCTCTGTCGTTGATTGATGTCCACCTTTGTAAAGTCTGATATCCATTTTTAACCTTGGGTTATTTGCGCTGTTTGCCTGTTTGAGCGGCGGCATTGATCTGTGACATCATATGCTTGGAAAGCTTATTATATCCTTTATCCCGGGTAAATTTACAAATGCGCAGTGCCAAGCCAAGATGATTTCTTTCTATAGTCTGATTTGCCAGCTCACGTAGGTATCGTGGAAAATTACGTCTTTTTCGCAAAAGTTTATAGAATACTTTGTTATCAAGGTCACCGTTTATACATTTACTTGTGATTTCACTTAAAATACCCATCTGCAAGAGGGATGAGCCCAATCTGTGGCCCAAGTGGGGGCAACGCCAATGCTTAACGTTATGACCTGTAAATCTATCTGCATGGGCTGCATCAGGTTTGACATATGGGTCGAACATGATGTGGACGGCTTCTGCTTGGTCGCTCACTAAAGCGGCGTCACCATATGGGCCTGAAAAATCACGATCCCATACCGCCTTATAGCGCATTTCCCAAGGTACAATAGATTTATCCACTGTGGATTGTGGGCTGATTGCAAATACAGTAGAGCCCGGAGCGGCTGAAGAATAAGCAGCAGCAGCATAGCCACCCATTGAAGCACCGTAAAAAACTACGCGTGTAAACTGATTGAAAAACCCGCTTTTTTTCAAGCGATTGAATTCATCTGTTACAGTAGGATCGCGAAACCAAGTCCATCCATTTGCCATCACACCGAGCATTGACCAGTTTTGTGCCTCAATAAATTCAAAGCCCCAAGGGCGGCGCGTTTCGCGTTTTGTCATTGCAATGTCTAGATTATCAAACGTCACAACAAGGGTCTTGCCGCGCGGGATATATAAAAATGAATGTTCTCCACAATCGGTAAAAAATCCGTCTTTACCGGCAAGGGTTTTTGCGAGTGTGGACCATTTTTCGTCAATTTGAGATTGCGGCTCAATTGACAAAATGACCAGGCCAACATCTTTTGATGTTGGTAATGCGATTGTATTGCATCCACCGTAGCCGTTTAAAAAAGGGTAACTGCCTGAGCCTTTTTTGATAGTCAGCACTACACGTGACATCGCGTGAAGTGCTTTGTTAAACAGTTTATCAATGAATTTGATTTTGA
>JAJFHY010000091.1 GCA_021775375.1 Amylibacter sp.
AACGCCCTCAGAGGTTTTCAGGGTTGATGATTTAGCTTCTTCACGGATAATATCCATACAAAGCTCAACACATTCATCACAAATGAATACTGTCGGACCCGCAATAAGCTTGCGGACTTCATGTTGGCTTTTCCCGCAAAAAGAACAATAAAGCGTGTTTTTTGACTCGCTGTTATCTGAATCTGCCATAGTCTACTCCACTCGCATTCTTTGTTTTTTCATGGCTAAAAATTTACTAGCCTAGTATTTCGTTTATAATATGGCAGTTTTTTACGCTACACAATGCTCTTAATTTACGCCCGGAATCCTAAGACATTCTGAAATTCAAAAAACCAGTATGCGTATTATTCTGCGTCTTCGTCTTTCGTTCGGTGTTGAACAATCTCATCGATCAATCCCCATGTTTTGGCTTGCTCGGCAGTCATGAAATTATCACGATCAAGCGCATCTTCAACAATTTTTAGCTTTTGGTCGCAATGTTTGACATAAATGTTATTCAAACGATCCTTCAATTCAAGAATTTCCTTGGCATGAAGGGCGATATCGGACGCCTGCCCCTGAAATCCACCAGAGGGCTGGTGCACCATGATACGTGAATTAGGCAGCGTAAAGCGCATGCCTTTTTCACCGGCAGCCAATAACAATGACCCCATCGATGCCGCCTGCCCTATACAAAGCGTTGAAACTTTCGGGCGGATGTATTGCATCGTGTCGTAAATCGCCAAACCGGATGTCACAACACCACCTGGGCTGTTGATATACATTGCGATATCTTTTTTGGGGTTTTCCGCTTCCAAAAACAGCAATTGTGCAACAATCAGCGTCGACATACCGTCATGAACCGGGCCGGATACAAATATGATACGTTCTTTTAACAGACGTGAAAAAATGTCATATGCACGTTCACCACGTGCGGTTTGTTCCACAACCATTGGAACGAGTGTATTCATATATACGTCTATAGGGTCTCTCATAATATCGCCTGTCATTTGTGTTTCATGCTTGTCGCACAGAAGTCTAACCAAATCATTAGTGCCCTGCACAAGCAGAGGCAAGTCCCGTTTCCCAATCTCTGTCCCTGACTGATAGTTTTTATCAGGTGAACACATTTGATGATCACAAAAATGTGGTTGCATTTATACCACGCACTAATGATCACAGAATAATAACGCAGGGTCACATTTGACTGACAGGCATATTGGTCTTTAAGTCCAAAGTGGGAGACATAATAATATTGATGAGGGAGCATCTTCAATGACACTTAAAACACTCGCTTCCACAACTGCTATCCTGGCAGCTGGGGCAAGCACAGCATATGCAGGCGCATTAGATCGCGGCAAATTGCCAATTTCACCTATATTCGAAAAAGGGACATATGTGGAAGTCGGTACAGCAATAATCCTACCTTCTGTTGATGGAACAACAGCAGGTGGCGCATCTATTTCGAACATATACGAAAATTACACGCAAACCCAGCTTAGCTTCAAAACGGATATCACAGATAATCTTGCAGTCGCAGTTAGCTTTTTCCAGCCCGCCGGCACAGACATTACATATGCCACGGACCCTTTTCTTGGACCTTTATCAGGCACAACCGCAAACCTGGACACCAATGCAGTATCAGCAATTGTGAAATACAGGTTCGACAACAATATCAGCATATATGGCGGCGCAAAATACGAATCCATAACAGCAGATCTGACTTTGGGACCAGCGCCACCAAATGCTTTCAGTTTTGCAAGGGACTATGACCTAGCACCAATAGCAGGTATCGCATACGAAAAACCTGATATAGCCCTGCGGGTATCTTTAACATATATCGGCAAAACCGAATATTTGCTAAATACAACATTAGCAGGTGTCGGCACGTTGCCATCATCCGCCACAGGTGTACCTGAATCATTTACATTGAACTTTCAAACGGGGATTGCCAAAGACACGTTGTTATTTGGAGAAATTCGACATTCCAAATGGTCAGATGTCGATGTTATCGTACCCGCAATTGGTGCGCCTGTAGGTCCCAATCTTTCAAACTTTGACGATATCACAAGTTTTGATCTTGGTGTCGGGCGTAAACTGACAGATGCAGTCTCGGTGTTCACGTCTTTGAACTATGAACGCCGCATCGATGGTGTTACCGGAAACTTGGCGCCCATTGACGGCCGCTATGCCCTCTCGATCGGTGGATCATATACAAAAGGCAAAGCAAAGTTCACTGGCGGTGTCCGCTATACCCGATTAGGCGATGTCACCACGACAACATTTGGGAACTCGTTTGAAGGCAACAGCAGTCTATCGTTTGGATTTAAGGTCGGATATAGCTTTTAATTAAATCAATGAGACCGAAGAACACATACAAAAAAGGCGCCTCACCGGGCGCCTTTTCTTTTGCAGTCAGTTTGACTTTTATGCGTCGTCTAAAGCTTCAACAGCTTTTTGCAGATCGTCTTTTGAAATAGATTTCTCTTTTACTTCTGCCTGTTCCAAGATGTGATCGACAACTTTATCTTCGAACAAAGGTGCGCGAATTTGCTGTATTGCTTGTTGATCTTTCTGAACATATTCAAAGAACTCACGTTCCTGACCGGGGTACTGCTGCGCCTGTTGCATAACCGCTTGCTGCATTTCAGCGTCAGTGATCGTAACGTTTGTCACAGAGCCGACTTCAGCCAACAATAAGCCTAGGCGCACACGACGTACCGCCAGTTTATTATGTTCGTCTGTCGGTGTGATCTCTGGATGATCATGCCCCTGAACATCAGGGTTTTCCTCATGCCACAATTGATGCGCAATTCCGTTTGCTTCTGACTCGACCAAGCTAGGTGGCAATTCAAAATCCACCAATTTATCCAACGCATCCATCAAAGCGCGTTTTGTTACCATGCGCGCGGCACCGGCATATTCTGTTGTCAAACGATCAGATACTTGTGTTTTCAAGTCGTCCAGGCTTTCTGATCCGAATTTCTTTGCCAGCTCATCATCAATAGGCGCATCTACCGCACCTTTTACTGCATTCACTGTGCATGCGAAAACAGCGTCTTTGCCGGCAAGGGCTTCCGAGCCATATTCATCAGGAAATTTAACTTTAACTTCCACATCGTCTCCCGCTTTGGCGCCAACCAATTGTTCCTCGAAACCGGGGATAAAGCTGTTGGATCCTAAAACGAGTGGATAATCATCGCCTTTACCGCCCTCAAATGCTACATCATCGACTTTGCCCAGGAAGTTGATTACAACCTGATCGCCGTCTTTGGCTTTTGCGCCTTTTTTCTTGTCTTCGTAATTGGTTGCAGATTTGGCAAGGTTTTCCAATGCTTCAGTAATGTCCGCATCATCGATCTTTACAACCAGTTTTTCCAATTTCAGCTTGGAAAAGTCGGTTTCAGGGATCGCAGGCAGACATTCATAAGTCAAAGCCACTTCAACGTCGTCGCCCTCTTTCCAGTCTTCCTTGGTCATCTTGATGTCAGGCTGACCCGCAGGTTTGTCACCTGAGTCTTCAAAATGCGAAGATACCGCACCGTCAACGCTTTCTTGCAGGGCTTCACCCAAAACGGATGGGCCAAACTGTTTGCGCAACATCGCCAATGGCACTTTACCTTTGCGAAACCCTTTGATCTCGACGTTTGGCTGCGCTTCTTTCAGCTTAGATGTAACTTTATCTTCCAGCTCTTGTGCTGTGACTGTAACCGCATAAGCGCGTTTTAGACCTTCGTTCAGGGTTTCTGTAACCTGCATTATGGCGTCCTTTGTGTTCCGGGGTGCAAATATAGCTACGCACCCACAAATATGGGTAAAAACTAGCGCCCTTCTAAGGTGTGATCAGGGGCAGTGCAAGGGCGATTTGGGCAATAAGATATACGGCTTTATCTACGGCCATAAACCTTAGCTTAATAAGATGACCGCAATCCATTATTTGCACCATAAGATGGGAAAAATAACAAATCACACATTCGCATCATATCTGAAAAGTGGTACGGGTGAAGGGACTTGAACCCCCACGACTCTCGTCGCCAGAACCTAAATCTGGTGCGTCTACCAATTCCGCCACACCCGCACATGAATTCGCAATCCATTGATTACGCGAATTTCACGGCCTTCTAGCGGATGTAATTAAGATTGGCGAGAGGAAAAGTACCACAATCGGGTAATATTCGCATTTATTTGAAATCCTCTAGCGCCCTCTGCGCTTTATACCCTTACGCATATCGGGTCCTTGGCCCAGCCAGCCCTGTATCACAACCGCCACATGGTTTGTGATCCGTACTTTCTGTGTTTGCCCGGCCGCGACCAGTTCTTTTGCCTGCTTACCGGTATAGCCGATTAAATCAGCCTGTATCGGTTGCTTGGCAACAATGACTTTACCGTTTCGGCTATCCACGACCTCTATAAGAAAGCTGATATTATGGATGCCGGCTTTGATGTTGGATTTGCGCAGCTTGTCGGACAATGCATGAAATTCGATCATCTCAACGTTGAAATCCACACGCTTGCCCCCACGCAATCCGCGTGCGCCGCTTTTGACAGCCGTTGTCATAATAGCGCCAACCTGTTTGCGACGATCGCCAAGCGGCTCACCACGCCATACAATATCAGCCTTCGGGGCATATCTGTTTTTTTCGGACACCGTCAGGCTTTCCGGCACATTCATATGCACCTTGTTCAAACGCCACTTACGGCTGACTGATTTCTCGATCCCCTGCTCGTAATATGTGCGCCACTTCGACCCAACGGCTTTATCCGCTTGGCCCAAATCGGGCTCTGCAAGGGCAACGGATGGAAATGCCAGTCCAACCAAAACACTGCATACGACAAACCGCCGTGACAAATTTCCACCATTCAACATCTGTATAATCCCTGTAAATTCCATAACTTAGGCCTAAGCATATCGCCTTCGCACATCTGATACGCTAAATAAGTATCTATTACAAAATATCAATTCACTATTTTGGCAATTATATGCCAAACTGCCCCACACTTTTGTGCGCGTGTTTATTTCTGACTATATACTACAGTTCCAAATCACGAAAAACCTCCGGTAATTGTTCAGGCAGATCCTCCGCAATCAACCCCGGCCCAAATTTCAGCGCACATTCCACATGCAGCCAAGCCCCGGTTTCAGCCGCATGCATCGGATCAAAGCCGCGTGCCATAAGCCCCGTGATAAACCCTGCCAACACATCGCCAGAACCTGCGGTTGCCAGCCAAAGAGCGCTGCGTTCATAATGCGCCGAGTTAATAGCACACCGCCCTTGCGCGTCCGCAATCACCGTATCGGCCCCCTTGAACAAAACCACACACCCTGCCCGCTTCGCCGCAGCGCGGGTGGCATCCACTTTGGAATAGGCCGGGCCTTTGGTTGCAGGCGCACTCAGTTTTTCCGCAATATCGGGAAACACCCGCGCAAACTCGCCGCCATGCGGGGTCAGCACACATTTGTCGTGCAGCAATGCCATCAATTCAGGGTTCTGCGCCAGCAAGGTCAACCCGTCCGCATCCACCACAGTCGCGCGTTTCGCCGCTAACACCGCCGCCAAAACCTCCACCCGATCCTGATCCAACCCCAAAGCAGGCCCGACACAGATCGCATTGATCCGTTCATCCGTCAAAACCGCACTTAACGCCTGCGCATCCGCCACAGGCGTCAGCATAATCGCCGTCAACTGTGCCGCATGTTCCGCCAAAGCATCAGGTGGAGAGGCCACAGTCACCACCCCCGCCCCGATGCGCAAAGCGCCGCGCGCAGCAAGTCGGGCCGCACCGGTTTTAGAGGATGGGCCAGAGAGGATGTATGCGTGGCCGTGGGAGTATTTATTATGATCAATACTTTTATCTGTTTTTTCTATATGATTAATAATCTGTACAATTTCTCTACTGGTATCACGCGAAAGCCCAATATCTTTCACTGAAACCTTCTCGGCAAATTCCTCACCATCATTTAAGATATGACCAAGTTTTTTTGCATGAAAGCTTACCGTTATATTGCTATAGAACGCTTCAGCACCTGCATAGTTAGAGATAACACGACCGCTATCAGCACATATCCCAGATGGAATATCAATAGAAACACGATACCTAATGGATGGATCATCGCCATCATTGAGACACTCAAATATCCGCCTGATAATATCAGGAATATCTCGTGCTAATCCTGTCCCGAAGACTCCATCCACAAATATATCAAAATCAGGTTCATCCGCGTCAAAATGGGGGAATTTGAGTGCTTCTAGGAGCATCTCAGCCGCACCGATCTCCCCCAACGCCAACCACCGTTCACAATTCACCTTGGCATCCGCAGGCAGCTTCCCCTCATCCCCATAAAGAAAAACCTCAACCTGCCAGCCCCACTCTTTCAGTAACCGTGCCACCACAAACCCGTCACCACCGTTATTACCCGGCCCGCACAGCACCACAGCGCGGTGATCGGTTTTCGCCAGTTCCGGCCATTCCTCAAAGATCGCCTCAACCACGCCACGCCCGGCGCGTTCCATCAGTTCCAGCCCCGTGACCTCATCGCTTTCAATCGCGGCTTGTTCAATGGCACGCATTTGTGCGGCGGTTAGCAGTTCGGTCATCGCTTGGAATCCATTCTGTCTGTTTATTGTGCAGTCTGCCTAATTTTTAATCAAATACACCCAAATCAACATTTCATTAATCAGACAAATCACACTTGAATTGCACCCCACCTTAAACCCCGCCAAGACTTCCGCCAAGTATTAGTCAGGAGTCTTGTGATGAAAAAAATCGAAGCCATCATCAAACCGTTCAAACTGGACGAAGTGAAAGAGGCCCTGCAAGATGTCGGTATTCAGGGACTGACCGTTATAGAAGCCAAAGGTTTTGGTCGTCAAAAGGGTCATACAGAACTTTATCGCGGTGCCGAATATATCGTTGATTTCCTGCCGAAAGTAAAAATCGAAGTGGTATTGGAAGACGAACAGCTTGATGCCGCGATTGAAGCGATAATCGATGCAGCCCGAACCGAAAAAATCGGCGACGGCAAGATATTCGTGTCCACCATAGAACAAGCCATTCGTATCCGTACGGGTGAAGAAGGCGTTGAAGCGCTTTAAACCAACAAAACCGTAACCTGCTCTTATAAGGAATGATAAAATGAGTGCAAAAGATCTGGTCAAACGCATAGCGGATGAAGATATCCAATATGTAGACATCCGTTTCACAGACCCACGCGGCAAACTGCAACATGTGACCGTTATC
>JAJFHY010000092.1 GCA_021775375.1 Amylibacter sp.
GGCCAAACGGCTGGGCTTTGCGTGCGAAAACTATGCAAGACTTGCAGAAAATCTAATGAGCACAATCGAGCGTTTAGGCCCGGATGTGCCGATAGATGATTTGCCAACAAATGTATCAAAGCTGATGTGCCATTATGAGGCGGCCTTGATCCATGCCAACAAACAGGAGGCGGAATATGCAAAACAATTTGAAGCCATTAACGGCATTATCGAGGGCGGGGCCCATGACACCGACGAAGCGCGATCAGAAATTCTTGGCAGAATTGCTGGTTTGCGTGAGCGAGGCGGAGGTTGAAACATTCCTCTCCGGTCTAAGTTCGAATGCGTTGAAAGCTTTGCCGTGGATGTTCGAATTTTGGGCATTGCCACATCAAATAGCCCCGAGTGGAAAATGGGCCACTTGGGTCATTTCAGGCGGGCGCGGTGCGGGAAAAACCCGTGCCGGTGCTGAATGGGTGCGCGCCCAAGTAGAAGGGGCGCGACCCTTGGATAAAGGCGCGTGTCGACAAATTGCACTGGTGGGTGAGACTTATGATCAGGTGCGCGATGTGATGGTGTTTGGTGACAGCGGGATTTTATCCTGCTGTCCGCCTGATCGCCGCCCTAAATGGGAAGCCACACGCAGGCGGTTGGTTTGGCCAAATGGCGCTGTGGCAACGTGCCATTCGGCCTCTGACCCTGAAAGCTTGCGCGGGCCGCAGTTTGACGGGGCTTGGGTGGATGAACTGGGCTGCCCTGCGATTGATAAGGGTACCAACCAACCTAATGTATTTTTGGATGCAAAATCGTCAGAATCGAATGTGCCGTATTATTCAAACGGTACACCTGACAGCTATTTGCAGCGGCAATATCTGGCAGCGATGCATCTTTATTGGAATGGGGCGGTGCATAACCCTATATCCAGTCTTTATGGTGGCCCGATGGTTGATCTTGACAACGCAAGTGTCTGGGCATGGGACACACGGCCATGGCCTGATTTTCCTGATCGTTTAAGCCTATGGAGCGATGGGGTGAACTATGCCCGTGGGCATTGGGTGTCTGGCCGGTTTGCGGATCAGAGCCTTGCGGATGTTGTGGCTGAGATATGTGAAATATCAGGGGTGTTTGATTATGATGTCAGTGCGTTACGGGGCAGTCTGGTGGGCTATGCTATACGGGATGTGGAGACTGGTCGGCAAAGCCTGCAATCGCTGATGATGGCATATGGTTTCAGCAGTTTTGAAGATGGCGGCATGCTGGTGTTCAAGTCGCGCAATACAAATAATGCGCTACATTTGGATGAGAGTATACTGGCGGTTATCGCTGATCAGGATGATGTGTTGACCAAGGTACGTTCGCCTGATGCGGAACGTGTCGGGCGCTTGCGGGTGCAGTTCTGGGATCAAGGTGCGGAGTATGAGGCAGCGTCTGTAGAGGCGCGGTTTACCGGGGACGATGCGCAAGCAACGTCATCGCTGCAACTGCCGTTGGTATTGGAACGCGGGGCGGGGCAAAACATCGCTAACCGCTTGTTTGCCGAGGCCAGTGTGGCGCGGGACGAAGTGAAATTTGCTTTGCCGCCGTCAAATATGGAATTGGCGCTGGGAGACTATGTGACAATTGGGCAAAGCCCGTTTACCTACCGTATTGACCGGATTGAAGATTTTGGTGCGCGATTGGTTGAAGCGGTGCGTGTGGAACGCGGTGTATTTGATGCCAATGCGGGTGGTCACACGGGGCGCGAATTAGCTCGTGTCGTTATTGATTCCACACCACATTTGCATTTCTGGATTTGCCGCTGTTGACAGGTGACGAAGTGGAACATGCGCCGCATTTTGCAGCAACAGCAACGCCTTGGGGTAATGGGGTTACGGTTTATAGCTCGAGTAGTTCAGATGGTTTTAGTTTGAATAAGCGAGCAGAAACGTCAGCAGTTTTCGGCGTTACGCTGAATGCACTGAACCGAAGTGATACCGGGCGCTGGGATAGAGGTGCCGGGGTCATCGTGCGTTTCTCGGATGATGTTCAAGCGCGTTCCAAGCTGGATGTATTAAACGGGGCGAATGCTGCTGCAATTCGAAACGGTAGCGGTGATTGGGAGGTTTTTCAATTTAGCGGGGCCGCATTGCAAAGTGATGGGTCTTATCGATTGTCAGGGTTGTTACGTGGGCAAGCCGGGACGGAATGGCTGATACCTGATGTCTGGCCGCCGGGCTCTGAGATTGTTATTCTGGGCGTTGGGGTTGAACAGATAGAACTGCCAGCCACTGCACGCGGGCTGTTACGCAATTACCGTGTTGGGCCTGCAAACAGACCTGTTACCGACAGTATATATTCACAAGAGGCGCATAGTTTTGATGGGGTGGGGATTCGCCCGTTCACACCGGTGCATTTGAAATATGCATCCGATGGTCTTGGAGGGCTTACGGTGAATTGGACCCGGCGAACCCGCATTGACGGAGATAGCTGGCAATCGCTGGAGGTGCCATTGGGTGAAGACTTGGAGCGCTACCATTTGCGGATACTGGACGGCCAGAATGTGGTGCGCGAGGCAGAAACAACAAGCCCTGCATGGAGTTACAGCGCAGGTGACATCGCTTCGGATGGTGTTAGCGGAGGATTAAGCGTGGAAATTGCGCAGATATCAGAAAGATACGGAATTGGACCATATAACAGGATGATGATAAATGTCTGAAACATATCAATTTAAATTACCGTTCATTGAAGCCTCACAGGCACAAAAGCATGTGACGGTGAATGAAGCACTTGCCAAACTAGATGCTTTTGCGCAGTTGCGGGTTCAATCCAGAACGTTAGCTGAACCAGCTTTGCCGGTTGATGGGCAATCCTACATCGTACCTGATGGTGCTATAGGGGCATGGGTCGGTCAAGATAAAGCCGTTGCGTTGTTTTCAAACGGAGGGTGGTTTTTCGCCGCTGCACAAGCTGGCTGGACGGCCTGGGTGTTGGATGAAGCGACTGAATTACGTTTTGATGGGGCTACATGGGATTATACTGTGCCGTCTGTCGATCCAAACTTGGGGTCAATTATTGTTCAGACTATAGAGTTTGATCATATCATTACCCCGGGAAGCTCTAATCAGACATCTGTGGTTATTCCCACAGATACGGTGGTATACGGTGTTACAGGACGTGTCATTCAAGCCATTAGTGGCCCGCCCGCATTTCGTATAGGTGTGGAAACATCGCAATCACGTTATGGTACCGCCCTGAATACGGCGCTAAATTCAAGTCATATACGGGCGACCAGTAAACCGCAGGCCTATTATCTGGATACACCTTTAAGGATCGGTCAGGAGGGTGGGCTTGATTTTATTGGCGGGGCCGTTCGACTTTGCATTCATCTAGCGGTTATGACACCACCTGCAGCAGTTTAAATGCGTGCAATCTTGCATGGAGATGTAGTGGCTCTGGCGCGTGTTTTACTATCAGTGAGGCGTGAAGATAGGACGGTATTATGTGACCGGGTATTTGATAAGGCACATGCAGCAGATAAATACCGCAAAAAATCCGGTGTTTATCACAGTCATCTGGGTAGTGGTCATTTGGCTTCGGCCTGCCATGGTTTAATGCAATTACCGGAACCTTTTTTGTCCGACAAAGATTATGCTGATTGTATGCGTATCATTTTTGAGCGTGTTTTAAGTGGGCCAGTTATTGACCGCGTGCGCAAGTAATGCATGTGGTTACGGCCGGGTTATGGTTAAGCCGTTTTTCTGCGATGTCGTCACCACATTCAATACAATAGCCAAATTCACCATCCGTGATACGCTGCAAGGCTGCTTTTGCCATGGTAATGTTTGCTTTGCGTCTTTGGCTGGTTGCATTGGCCATCGCTTGCTGCTGCATGGCATCCATGCGCGACAGGCGTCCAACCGAGGTTTGGTCCAGTTCAACGGGTGCGCGATTATCCGATGTGTTTGTTTCCGCAAGTTCTAATTCTGCAATTAAACTGTGCAGTCTTTTGGTGAATTTTGTTTGTTCAGCATTTGTCATAACAGGTGTAACTAAAACTGATTTGTATTGACGCTGTCAATTCTGTATTACATTAAGCCTATGAAAAAGAAATAATAGGAGCATATTATGGCTCAGACGGCAGAAAATCTACGTGAAATAGACCCGGTTTGGGAACGTATCCGGCGTGACGCCAAGGCTTTAGCAGAGCGTGAGCCTGTTATGGCCGGTATGATTCATTCCAGCATATTACATCATAATAGTTTAGAAAAAACATTGGGTTATAGGATTGCTTTAAAGTTATCCAATGATGAAATGATACCACAAGTTTTGCGTGAAATTGTGGATGAGGCCTATGCTGCTGATAGTTCTTTAGGGGATGAAGCGCGCGCTGATATTACTGCCGTGATGGAGCGTGATCCCGCTTGCCACAGCCCATTGCAACCTTTGTTGTTTTTTAAAGGCTTTCAAGCATTACAAGCTTACCGTGTGGCACATTGGTTGTGGAAACAGGGCCGTGAAGAAATGGCCTATTTTATGCAAATGCGCAGTTCAGAAGCGTTTGGAGTGGATATTCATCCTGCCGCAGTGCTGGGTAAAGGGATCATGATTGATCATGCCCATTCTATCGTTATTGGCGAAACTGCACGTGTCGGTGACAATGTGTCGATGCTGCATTCGGTGACTTTAGGTGGCACTGGCAAAGAAGATGATATTCGCCACCCGACCATTGAAAACGGTGTGCTGATTGGCGCTGGGGCTAAAGTTCTGGGTAATATCACTGTTGGGTATTGCAGCCGCATTGCAGCTGGCTCTGTCGTGTTGCAAGAAGTGCCGCCGTGCAAGACTGTTGCAGGTGTTCCCGCCAAGATAGTCGGCGAGGCTGGATGTTCGCAACCTGCGCAATCCATGGATCAGATTTTAGCAGAGTAATAGCTATACGCATTATTTTAAAATCCCCGATGTATTATGCATCGGGGATTTTTTTTGTATTATGCGAACATTGCCAAGGGGTTTTCCAAGTATAGGGCAAGACGCGCTAGGAATTGGGCACCTAATGCGCCATCAATCACTCTATGATCCACAGACAATGTAACTGACATGACTATTGCTGTCGTGAGACTGCCGTCATCTGCAACCACGGGTTTTTTCATCCCGGCCCCAACGGCCAGAATAGATCCGTGCGGTGGGTTGATGACGGCGTCGAAGTTCTCGATACCCATCATGCCAAGATTTGAAATTGCAAAACTGCCACCCTGATATTCTTGAGGGGCAAGTTTTTTGTCACGGGCGCGGGCGGCCAAGTCTTTCATTTCGCGTGATAAATCAGAAATAGACTTTTTATCCGCATCGCGTAGAATGGGTGTAAATAGCCCGCCTTCGATGGCAACGGCAACGGCGACGTCTGATGGTTCCAGTTTCAAAATACGGTCTTCTGCCCAAACAGCGTTGCAATCCGGTACGTCTTGTAGGGCGCGGGCGCTGGCTTTGATGATGAAATCATTGACCGATAGTTTTATCCCGTCCGCTTCCAAAACAGCATTCATTTCTTTGCGGGCCTGCATCAGACTGTCCAGTTTTATCGAACGGCGCAGATAGAAATGCGGGATGGTTTGCTTGGCTTCGGTCAGGCGGGCTGCAATGATTTTACGCATACTGTTCAGTGGCACTTCTTCATACGCGCGGTCCTGATACATGGCTTTGACGCTGTCGGATGTGGCTGAGGATGCTATCGCTATTTTTGCAGGGGTGGTTGCTGCGGCTTTAGCCGGTGCCGTTTCAAGGTCGGCCTTGATGATACGGCCATGCGGGCCGGAACCTGAAAGGCTTGCAAGATCAATGCCCTTGTCAGCAGCAATACGCCGCGCCAATGGGGTTGCAAAAACACGGGCGTCCGTACTGGCGCGTGGTGCTGTTGCTGCCGCTACAGGTTTTTCTTCTGTTGGTTTCGCGGCGGCGACAGGGGCAGCAGTATCGGCCACAGCATCCATTGCAGAGGTTTCTTCACCGTCCTCCAGAAGAATTGCGATGGGTGCGTTTACCGCCACACCTTCGGTGCCTTCGGTTACCAAGATTTTACCGATAACCCCTTCATCAACCGCTTCAAATTCCATCGTTGCCTTATCGGTTTCGATCTCGGCCAGAAGATCACCGGAATTTACCGTATCGCCTTCTTTGACCAGCCATTTTGCAAGTGTGCCTTCTTCCATTGTAGGGGAAAGCGCAGGCATGAGGATTTGGATTGCCATGTTTGTTTCTCCTAACGATATGTTACTTGTTTAACGGCGGCCATAACCTCGTCAGTAGTGACAAGAGCCAGCTTTTCAAGGTTGGCGGCATAGGGCATCGGGACGTCTTTGCCAGTGCAGTTGATCACTGGCGCATCCAGATAATCAAAGGCGCGTTCCATGATGGTTGCGGACAAATGATTGCCGATGGATGCGACCGGGAAGCCTTCTTCGATTGTGACGCAGCGGTTTGTTTTCTTAACGGAATTTATCAATGTATCATAGTCGATTGGCCGCAAGCTGCGCAGATCGATAACTTCGGCGGATATGCCTTCATCCGCCAAACGGTCAGCAGCTTCCAATGCGTATTTCATGCCGATACCAAAACTGACTAGGGTGACATCATCACCTGCGCGCCAAATTTTGGCCTTTCCGATGGGAACGGTGAAATCTTCCAGATCGGGCACATCAAAACTGGTGCCATAAATCATTTCATTTTCCAGAAAAATTACCGGGTTCGGGTCACGTATTGCAGATTTCAACAGGCCTTTGGCATCGGCCGCAGAGTAGGGCATGACCACTTTCAGACCCGGGATTTGGGCGTACCATGCGGCATAACACTGGCTGTGTTGGGCGCCAACACGGCTTGCGGCACCGTTGGTTCCGCGAAATACGATCGGACAACCCATTTGACCGCCTGACATATAAAGCGTTTTGGCCGCAGAGTTGATGATATGGTCCATTGCCTGCATGGCGAAGTTGAAGGTCATGAACTCGACAATCGGGTTGAGGCCACCAAAAGCGGCACCAACTGCAAGGCCGGTAAAACCGTGTTCGGTGATGGGGGTGTCGATCACGCGTTTATCGCCAAACTCGTCCAATAACCCTTGGGATACTTTATAAGCCCCTTGGTATTGGGCCACTTCTTCACCCATCAGGAATACTTTTTCATTGGCGCGCATTTCTTCAGCCATGGCATCACGCAAGGCTTCGCGGACTGTGGTTGACGTGAATGTTGTGCCTTCGGGGATGTCTTCCATCGGGATATCGACCGAGGCAATAGCCTGTGCTGGTGTTGATACAGTAGGTGTTTCTTCTACAGGGGCTTGTTCAGTGGGGGCGGGGGTTGCATCCGCGGTAGCGCTTGCGTCTTCACCGTCTTCCAAAAGAACCGCGATTGCAGTGTTGACGGCTACACCTTCGGTGCCTTCGGCCACCAGAATTTTACCAATGACGCCTTCGTCGACCGCTTCGAATTCCATCGTTGCTTTGTCAGTTTCTATTTCGGCCATGATGTCACCGCTTTGAACAGTATCACCTTCTTTAACCAGCCATTTTGCCAATGTGCCTTCTTCCATAGTTGGTGAAAGGGCAGGCATAAGGATTTGAATTGCCATGATATATCTCCTTAGCGCAAAATATCAGTGTAAAGCTCATCAAGCGATGGCTCTGGACTGGTTTGGGCAAAATCAGCGGCTTCGGACACGACTTTTTTGATGTCCTTGTCGATGGCTTTTAATTCTTCGGTGGTTGCGTGTTTGCCCTGTTCCAGCATTTCACGCACATGATCAATCGGATCGCGTTCGGTTTTAACTTTTTGAACCTCTTCGCGAGTGCGGTATTTGGCCGGGTCAGACATGGAATGGCCACGATAACGATAGGTTTTTACACCCAATATATATGGGCCGTTACCTGCACGGCAGTGGGCGACAGCGCGCTCCCCGGCTTCTTTTACTGCCAACACATCCATACCGTCCACTGCTTCACTTTCGATCATGAATGCATGACCGCGCGTGTGCAGTTCCGGGCTGGAAGAGGCGCGTTGGAGGGATGTCCCCATCGCGTACTGATTGTTTTCAATCACAAAAACCACGGGAAGTTTCCATAGGCTGGCCATGTTGAAAGCTTCGTAAACCTGCCCCTGATTGGCCGCACCGTCACCGAAATAGGTGAAACTTACATTATCTGTTCCATTGTATTTTTCTGCGAATGCAAGGCCCGTGCCAATTGGCACCTGTGCTGCAACAATGCCGTGACCGCCGTAGAATCTTTTCTCGGCTGAAAACATGTGCATTGATCCGCCTTTGCCTCGTGAATAGCCGCCGCTTCGGCCGGTTAATTCGGCCATAACACCCTTGGGGTCCATGCCGCAGGCCAACATATGGGCGTGGTCACGGTATGATGTTAAGCGACTATCGCCTTCTTTGGCAGAAGCTTCCAGACCAACTACGACAGCTTCTTGACCTATATAGAGGTGACAAAACCCGCCGATCACACCCATGCCGTAAAGCTGGCCGGCTTTTTCTTCAAAGCGGCGGATCATGAGCATCTTTTTATAGTGCTCGATAAGTTCTTCGCCTGACGTATTCGTCTTTTGCGCCGGTTTTTTGGCAGCCATACTTCCTCTCCCAATTCAAGGTAGTTTAACGTTAAACTATATTATAAAGAACTTAATCGTAAAAAGCACGTGCTTTTTTCATATTAAAATGGGCCGTTGAGATATGTTATCAAAACGGCCCATTTCCAGTCTTGGGATAACTGTTTATCTTATGATAATCTCATCTTCACGTGCCATGCCAAGTATTTTACGGGCTTGTTCATCGAGAAGATCAAGATCAAGGTATTTATCTGACAATCTGTGGGTTTTATTTTCCAAATAACGGCGAATAACTTGAAGCTGCGCCAGCTCCAGTTGCAATTCCTGTGCTTGGGCATTGACCTGATTACGTCTGAAATGCCCAAAATCACCTTGAATTGCAGCAAAGCCAAAATAGGCCATCAGCAATAAAGCTGAAACCAAAAACATACCCGTACTCAGGGCGCCTGAATTGCCACGTTGTTTATACATACTGCCTCATGGTTCGGTCTTATGCCGAGCTCATACCGAATCATTGCACAACAGAATCACTTTGTGAATCCCTTAAATGCATATGTGTGAAATTTTCCGTAATTTTAAGAGGATTAATAAGTATTATACTCTAAAAATAACGAAACAAGAATGAGAAAAACTATTACCCTGCAAGAGATGCGGCAGTAATGCTATCGATAGCATCAGAAAGAGCGGAATTGAAAGCGTCATCGGATTGGTTCGCACTCAGACCTTCACTTAATGCACGCGAGAAACTTGCAATCATGCCCGCATTTTGCGCCAGCATTTTGTTTGCTTCATCCCGGTTATATCCACCCGATAGTGCAACAACGCGCATCACGCGCGGGTGGTTTATAAGCGGTGCATATATATTGGGTTTATTGGGTAACGATAACTTCAACATAATTTGTTGATCATCAGGCAAAGCATCCAGTTGCTTGGATATTTCACCCAGCAATATTTCCTCGGCTTCTGCTTTGTCATCAATAGAGATTGTCACTTCCGGTTCAATGATCGGCACAAGGCCGTGGGACAATATCTGTTTACCTACTTCGAATTGTTGGGCGACAAGTGCTGCAATACCGGTAGGTGAGGCGGCGTCAATTACCGAACGCATTTTTGTGCCAAAGATCCCGGCTTTGACTGCACGTTCCAGTGTTGTATCCAAGTCATTGATTGGTTTCATCAACCTTACGCCATCGGCTTCTTCTTCAAGACCTTTATCAATCTTCAAAAATGGCACAACATTGCGGACTTCCCATAGATATGTCGCAGTAGGTTTACCATCTATTTCGCGGTCCATAGTCATTTCAAACAAAATGGCACCAATTACCTTATTCCCTGTAAAGGAAGGTGCGGTTGCAATCCGTGCCCGCATAGCGTGGATCAGATTGTACATTTCGGCTTCGGAATTATATGCATCCTCAGATACGCCATAAAGCTTTAGCGCTTTAGGTGTAGAGCCGCCACTTTGATCCAGAGCTGCTATAAAGCCCGCGCCGGATTGCATCTGTTGTATCTGAGAAGTCTTAGGCATGTTCTGTTCCGATATAAGTTTGTGTTAATACGCTTACGTTCACCACGTTTTTAGGCAGCTTCAGCACTATCGACAAGTGCTGCAACGCCCGGCAGTGATTTGCCTTCCATCCATTCCAGAAAAGCGCCGCCTGCAGTAGATATATATGAAAAACTATCGGCTGCACCTGATTTTTTCAAGGCGGCAACTGTATCCCCACCACCGGCAACAGATAGAATTTTTCCGTCTTCTGTCAATTCTGCTACTTTCAGAGCCACTTCATCAGTCGCTCTGTTGAAGGGTGGCAACTCGAACGCCCCAAGAGGGCCGTTCCAGATAACGGTTTTAACCTGATCCAGATGTTTGCATATGTTTTCAACAGATTTAGGACCCATATCCAATATCATCGAGTCGCGCGGACAGGCGTCCGCGGCTAATGTCTGATTATCGGCAAATTCCTTGAACTCTCTGGCCACAACTATATCCATAGGCAGGATAATCTCACAGCTATCCGCCTTGGCTTCTGCCAAAATATCCCGCGCTGTATCTTGTAGATCATGTTCGCATAAAGATTGTCCGACATTATAGCCAAGAGCGGCCAGAAATGTGTTGGCCATGCCGCCACCAATAACGATCTGATCCATCGGGCCGATCATGTTGCGTAACAAAACAAGTTTCGAAGAGACTTTAGAGCCACCGATGATCGCCATTACTGGACGCTTCGGATGTGCCAGAGCCGCGGTTAATGCGCTTAGCTCCTCTTCCATCAAACGGCCTGCACAGCTTGGTAAAAGCCTGGCAATGGCCTCAACGGATGCATGTGCGCGGTGTGCTGTTGAAAATGTGTCGTTTACATAAACATCGCCTAGGGCCGCTAAATCTTTGGCAAAACCGCGATCATTACGGGTTTCACCTGCGTGAAAGCGGGTGTTTTCCAGTAGCAACACATCGCCTTCGGGCAGTGTTTCCACACTGTCGCGGGCAACCTGACCAATGCATGAGCTTGCAAAATGTACCCGGCGGTTTAAGACTTGGGACAAAGCCGGCACAACCTGTTGGGTGCTAAGCGCCAGATCAAAGCCGCGCGTCGGGCGACCGAAATGTGATAGCAAGATCGGTTTGCCGCCTTTTGCCAGTACTTCCAAAACCGTTGGTGCAATACGGTCAAGGCGTGACGCATCGGTTACTTTACCGTTTTCCACCGGTACGTTTACATCGACGCGGATCAGAACATTTTTCCCGTCCAGATCCATATCATCAAGTGTCTTCCAAGCCATTTGCTTACCTCCAGAAGGCGATCAATTCGATTAATGCGAGACTTTTTTGGCCCAGGAAAATCAAATTGGTGCTTTCGTTTAATGCATAGTCATAAAAAATTGCGCTCAGTAGACAAAAGCCAATTATGATCGCGGTTTTGTTTGTCATATAAAGTAGCCCGCAAAACTGCGGGCCGTCCCATTGTTAGATAAGCTTGCCCATTGCTACGGCAGTATCGGCCATTCGGCAAGAGAAGCCCCATTCATTGTCGTACCATGAAAGAATACGCACCATATTTCCGCCCATCACTTTGGTTTGTGCGGGTGCAAAGTTGGATGAATAGGTGCTGTGATTAAAGTCGATCGAAACCAGTGGTTCATCTGAATATTCAAGAATGCCCTGCATGGTGCTGTTTGCCGCGGCTTCCATTGCTGCATTCACTGCTTCGGCGGTGGTTGCATTGGGTGTCGTGAAGGTCAGGTCAACCGCAGATACATTCGGGGTCGGTACACGAATTGCCGAGCCATCCAGACGGCCGGCCAGTTCGGGCAGAACCAATCCAACAGCTTTTGCAGCACCTGTTGACGTCGGGATCAACGACATCGCAGCTGCACGGGCGCGATATAAATCCTTATGGCGACGATCCAGTGTGGGTTGGTCGCCTGTGTACGCATGGATTGTTGTCATGATGCCGTGTTCGATACCGATTGCATCATTCAATACTTTGGCAACAGGTGCCAGACAATTGGTGGTGCATGACGCGTTTGATACGATCAGATCATCTGATGTCAGTGTGTCGTGGTTCACACCGTACACAACAGTTTTATCTGCCTCTTTACCGGGGGCAGAGATCAACACGCGTTTGGCGCCGCGATCCAAGTGCACCTGGCAGGCCTCTTTGTTGTTGAACTTGCCGGAGCATTCCAAGACCACATCAATGCCTTCCCAATCCAGTTCGGTAGGATCGTAAGTGGAAAACATCCGCAACGGGCCTTTGCCCACATTCAATGCGCCGTTTTCAATGCTTATATCACCTGCACAGCGGCCATGAACGCTATCATATTTCAACAAATGTGCAGCGGACTCGACCGGGCCGGTGGCGTTCAAGGCAACAACTTCAATGTCTGTACGGCCGCTTTCGATAATCGCTGAAAGTGTAGAGCGACCGATGCGCCCGAACCCGTTTATGGCAACTTTTAGTGTCATAGGTATTCTCCGTTTAGCAGATCTATGATCCGATTTTACTTTGACGTACAGTTACAGCCTATTGGCCTTCAAAAAAAGTATAACGCCCAAGGTATTCGTCTTGGGCGTCAAAATGGCGCGATATGTTAGCGATAAAGTGACTATAACCGGGCTAAAGCAGGGCTTTTGCCGCTTCGGCTACTTTATCTGCGGTGATGCCGAAATGTTCATATAGCTCATCAATAGGTGCTGATGCTCCAAATGATTCCATACCCACGAATGAGGCTTTCTTCCAAGAACCGCGTTCACCACACAACCAGCGATCCCAGCCTTGACGAGCTGCCGCTTCCACCGCGACACGCACGGGGCCGGGCGGCAGGATGCGGCGGCGGTATGCTTCGTCCTGTTGTTCAAACAATTCCCAACACGGCATAGATACAACGCGTGTGCCGATACCTGATGCTTCCAGCTTGGCTTTGGCGGCCAGTGCAATTTCCACCTCGGAACCAGTTGCAAGCAGGATAACTTTACGTTTCCCTTCTGCTTCGGCCAATACATAAGCTCCCATTGCGGTCATATTCTTGTTGGTGTGTTTGGTACGTACTGTAGGCAACCCTTGACGTGTCAAAGACAGCACAGACGGTGTTTTGGTCGATGTGACGGCCAATTCCCAAGCTTCTGCCGTTTCCACACTGTCTGCGGGGCGAAAAACATTGGTGTTGGGTGTCGCACGGCTAATCGCCAAATGTTCCACAGGTTGGTGCGTTGGCCCGTCTTCGCCCAGACCGATACTGTCATGGGTCATCACAAATACCGTTGGGATTTGCATCAGGGCGGCCAAACGCATGGAAGGCCGTGCATAGTCTGTGAAACACATGAATGTGCCGCCATATGGGCGAATACCCCCATGCAGCACCATGCCGTTCATTGCAGCCGCCATGCCATGCTCGCGGACACCCCAGTAAACGTGACGGCCTGCGCGGTTGTTCGCGTCAAACCGGCCCAAATCCTTGGTTAGAGTGTTGTTGGATCCCGTCAAATCAGCTGATCCACCGATCATTTCATTCATAATCGGGTTGATCACTTCCAAAGCCATTTGGCTGGATTGACGTGTTGCTTTCTTGGGTTGGGTTTCTGAAATTTCACGCTTTAAACGTTTGATTGCTGCGGAGAGTTTTTTGGATGGCTCACCTGCCAGACAGCGGTTGAACTCGGCTTGTTTAGCGCCGGACAATGTTGCAAAATCTGTTTCCCAGTCTGTGCGTGCCGAAGTACCACGTGTACCGATGGTCTCCCATGCGGATTTTACATCCTTGGGCACTTCAAATGCAGGGTAGGGCCACCCGTAAGCTTTGCGCATTTGCGCAAGCTGCGGGTCTTTGATGTTATAGCCGTGTCCGCCGGATGTGTCTTGTACACCTTCCACACCAAGTGCGATGTGGGTTTTGCAGGCAATCATAGATGGTTTGGGCGATTTTTTTGCTTCATTCAATGCGCGATCAATGGCGACAGGGTCATGCCCATCCACTGCGAATACCGACCAACCGGCAGCTTCGAAGCGCATCATTTGATCCGTGTTGTCAGACAGGCTAACTGTGCCGTCGATGGTAATGTCGTTGTTATCCCACATGACGATCAGTTTGTTTAATTGTTGGTGACCGGCAATGCCGATGGCCTCTTGGCTGACGCCTTCCATCAAGCATCCGTCGCCCGCGATTACATATGTGTAGTGATTAACGGCCTTTTTGCCGAAGCGTGCCTGAAGGGCTTGTTCTGCCATGGCAAAGCCAACTGCATTGGAAATACCCTGACCAAGTGGGCCGGTTGTGGTTTCTATGCCTGTTGCATGACCATATTCGGGATGTCCCGCAGTGATGGCACCGGATTGGCGGAAATTGCGAATTTGCTCGATGGTCATATCTTCGTAACCTGTGAGGTGTAACAAAGCATAAAGCAGCATAGATCCGTGGCCTGCAGACAGGATAAAACGGTCACGGTCAGGCCAGTTTGGATTTCCGGCGTCAAACTTCAGGTGTTTTTCGAATAACACGGTTGCAACATCTGCCATGCCAATTGGCATGCCTTGGTGACCGGAAGCTGCTGCATGAACGGCATCTGCCGATAGAATACGTATTGCAGCGGCTTTTTTGAAATGCTCTGGATGTTGGGATTTAAGGTCTGATAATTCCACGAAGACGGCCCTTTATAGCAGCTAAAAGATATGGCGATATAGTATTGGTGATAGCAAGCATTTGGGA
>JAJFHY010000093.1 GCA_021775375.1 Amylibacter sp.
CTGTGTTGTGACACCGGGGCTTGTGAATACCCATCACCATTTATCGCAAACACTGACCCGTGCGGTGCCGGGTGGGCAAGATGCATTGCTGTTTGGCTGGTTGCAATCGCTTTATCCTATTTGGCAAAAATTCGGGCCCGAAGAAATGTTTGTGTCCGCTCAAGTGGGACTGGCAGAGCTGGCCCTTTCGGGCTGCACACTATCTTCGGATCACCTGTATCATTTTCCCAAAGGGGTGCGTCTGGAAGACACTATTGACGCGGCCAAGACCATTGGTATTCGGTTTCACGCAACACGTGGGTCGATGAGTATCGGTGAAAGTGACGGCGGGTTACCACCCGACGCCATGTGCGAAAAAGAAGCCGATATTCTGAATGATTGTATTCGTGTGATTGACGCACATCATGATGCAAGTGACGGTGCAATGACACGCGTTGGCATAGCACCTTGTTCACCGTTTTCAGTCAGCCGTGAATTGATGCGCGACAGTGCAATTCTTGCCCGCGATAAAGGCGTAATGTTGCATACGCATTTAGCGGAGAACGATGAAGATACTGCTTATTCATTGGAAAAATTCGGCTGTCGTCCCGGGCAATATGCCGAAGATTTAGGCTGGACAGGATCGGATGTCTGGCACGCGCATTGCGTAAAACTGGACGGTCAGGAAATTGATCTATTTGCACGCTCCGGCACAGGTGTGGCGCACTGCCCGTGTTCAAATTGTCGTCTCGGCTCTGGTATTGCACCCGTGCGTTCCATGCGTGATGCGGGTGTAAATGTTGGGCTAGGGGTGGATGGGTCGGCATCAAACGATGCAGGTCATTTGCTGGACGAGGCCCGTCAGGGATTGCTGTTACAAAGGGTACAAAACGGAGCAGATGCAATGTCTGCGCGTGAGATGCTGGAGATTTCAACATTGGGTGGCGCAAAAGTTTTGGGTCGCCATGATTGTGGATCGCTGGAGGTAGGCAAGCGCGCAGATTTTGCCATATGGGATACGACCAGCGGCATAGCCACAGCGGGCTCATGGGACCCTGTTGCTGCACTGGTTCTAACCGGTCCGCATCAGGTGCGCGATCTATATGTGGAAGGCCGCGCTGTGGTTCGGGATGGGCATTTAACAGGGGTGGAATTAGGCAAGATCGTGGAACATCAAAACAAGCTGGCATCGAAATTCATTCGTTAGTAATCCGCATAGGATTTTTCTTCGATCAGGGTTGAGCCCAGTGTTAGATTGACCTGTTTTTTTAGATCGGCGCGTTTGTCGTTGGTGATATAAACCGCACGGGCCAAGCGTATGAACTCATCATCGAAATTACCGTCCCGTTCACAATCGCGGATATCGTCTTCTATCACCCATAGCTGTTTGTTCACTTCAAGCAATGCACTTGTTAGCACTTGCATTGCATCGGTTCGCGGGATGTTGGCATCGGCCACACTTTGCAAAGCGGCGCGCTCGTTGTTTACATTGGCCAATTTGTCCACATCAGTTATTTTTTCCGATTTGATCTGCAAAATCGTTAATTTGTCCAGCAATTCTCCAGGCGAAATCGGGGTTAGAATATCATTCATGTTGTTTCCAAATCTTTCATTCGGGTAGTTATATCGGTTTGCAACCTTGCAAAAACCTGATCCCAATCACCGGGGGTTTCCTGTCTGATCAAGCGCATGGATGGATACCATGGGGTGTGATCCTGGAAAGGTTCGTAAAGCCAATAAGATTCAGAGTGCAACAGGTTCCATACTTCTATACCCAGTGATCCTGCGATGTGGACGATGGCACTGTCCATTGAGATCACTAAATCCAACTCACGCATCAACGCGGCGCTGTCGGCAAAATCACGGTCACTGCCGCTTGCGTCCAATATGATTGCGGATGTGCCATCTTCGATAAAAGCATTTTGCAATGGGCCTTTGTAAAGTGAAAACATCTGTATGTTCGGGATGTTGCAAAGTTCCATAAACCGTTGATGACTGAAGGATCGTTTATGATTGGCGCGGTAGGTAACAGAGCCAGACCACATCACGCCGATTTTAAAGCGATCCATATACGGGGCCACGATTTTACGTGCGCGTTGGACAGCGTCTTGCGGAATGGAAAGATCAACGGGTTTTGGCACAGTTTCAAGTGTTGTATGCAGATAGAGCGGTAAATCCATCATGGGCACCCAGAAATCGCACCTGTCCAGATCGGTTTTGGTCTGAATGAACTCCACGTCGTTTTGCAAGTTTGAAAACAGGCGTTGCAATGGTGGTTTAACAGCCATTTTAATTTTGGCACCATGCTCTTTCAAAATTGGCAGAAAACGGGCCATAAGAACGGTGTCTCCAAACCCCTGTTCGGGGATAACAAGGATGGTTTTGCCGGTTAATGCTTCACCCTTCCATTGGGGGAAGCTGTAATCGGGTAGATTTATTTCATCACCTTGCCAACGCCAATTGAAACTTTGAAACCCATCAGGATAATTGCCCATTGCCAGCTGCACGAAAGCCATTTGGATATGCATTTCGGCAAAATCCGGAAATTTCTGTATACCCTCTGCCAGGATATTCTGTGCTTTATCCAGTTGATGAATGCCACGGTAACATTTCCCAAGGCTTGAATATTGTTCCGGATTTTCAGGTTCCAATTTTACCAGAGCTTTGCGTAATTCCATAGACTTCAGGATGTCACCAACATCATAAAATGCGTTTGCGGCATTGTTCATTACAGATTGCGATGTTGGTTCTAATTCAAGTGCGCGACTTTGTGTTGCCGCTGCAAGATCGTAATTTTTCTGCTTGCGGAAAATTGAACCGAGATTTGACCAGATAGCGGCATCTTTAGGTTTGTTATGCAGATATACTTGGTAGAGTTTTTTGGCGTCATCCAGATTATCTTTTTGATGCGCATTGATTGCTGCTTGCCGCAGGTCATCAGTGGTTTTTAATTTATTTTTGGAAATGCTCATTGCCGTGCCGCTGCTTAGTTAGATAAATCATATGTCAGCTGCCTTTATGCGTAAACCTTTTTGAATTATGGAATTTATACTGTTGTAAAGTGAAGAGCTGTTATAAGACGGCAGGTAAAGACCAAGGGGGCGCAAATGACAGATGAAGCGATTATAG
>JAJFHY010000094.1 GCA_021775375.1 Amylibacter sp.
CAAAACCGCTGAAACTAAAGCAACCAAGATTTTAACTGATCACAAATCCGGACTTGAACACCTGATCAAGAAGCTGGAAGTCGCCGAAACTTTGGACTTTGAAGGCATACGGGAATGTCTTGAGATTAACAAAAATGTGCTGCCCTTGGATGCCAAAACCAGTAAAAACAAAATGCCCCCCGCAGCAAAATGAAGCTGGATAAATACCTAAGGGCATGCCACAAAAACAGAGCCTGGCGACAGTATTCCGCCCCATCCATGCACCAAGATCAGAAATTATACTGACAAGTCATATTCCCTCTTGCCAGTATGCGCCCCAAAATAAGCATAATAAATAAAGAGTTACGTTACTTGAAATTATCAGCGATCTTCACTACAATTTATACCTATCCCGCTCCGACGTAGTTGGCGAGTACTAACTGACGGCAAAAAGGGCGGGAAGTGGACATTCGCTGCAACAGGCTCCGACTGCAGCTTGGAGGGACAAAGGAGACTTCCGCGACACCCCCGTACTTCGCAGGATATACGGGCTAGCGGTTCGGGAGCCTTTCCGCAGAGAGTTTTTACCGAGGTTGATCGGAGAAGGAGAAGTCTCCGCCAGCGATCCGGCGGATACGCTCACAACCGTCGATTTCGGCATTAAAGTACTGATGCGTCAACTTGGTAAAGCATGCTCTAAAATCCAGAGTAAAAGATAGAATGCCCAATATCAGTCGAATAACAATAGTCATACAGTTGTGAGCAGCAAAAGACCGCAAGCGCTTAAGACCAGCAAAAGCCACAAAACGGCGGTTCTGAAGTTTTTGGGATGCGTCGTCCTAAACCACTTTGATCCAAGCCAGACTCCAAGTCCAAGCAAGGGAAGTGTTGCTAAAATCCGGTTAACAGTAAGGTCATCATAAAACCCTGATGAGATGAGAATACCACCTGCCCAGATATCTGCGACAAACAGGTAGCTAATCATTGTTGCCCGGATACGTGCAACTTTTTCATCAGTCATGGTGAAAAATAGTGCCAGAACAAGGCCGCTTAAAGCAGTTGCTCCGTTGACGATGCCGACTGCGAACCCCGCCAGTGCTAAACTCCATAACGACAATCCAAGTGGGCGATTGCGCGAAAAAATCAGGGTAATACTCGCAACCAGGATAAGCGCCAGAACCGTAACCCGTAGGGGGGCTTCGGGCAGTTCCCATAACAGATAAACGCCTATCGGAGTTCCGATGAAACCCGTAATCAGAAGAACACCAAGGCTCCTCCATCTGATATCAGAGTAAATTCCGCGTGCTTGCCCGATGGAAGCAATCACTTCCAGTGCAATAGACAAAGGAACAATTTCAATCACTGGCAGAGAAAATGTTAACCCTACAAAGAGGATTGCCGTAAAGCCAAAGCCAGAAAAACCGCGTATAAAAGATGCCACAAACAGGACGAATCCGCACCAAATCAACTCTGGAAATGAAAGAGCAAGGATCGTCGTCATATAAACACTTAGAAAGAACGTTTCAGGGCCATTGCCTCGCGAACGCGGGCTTTGGCGATTGCATTTGCTATCCTGCGCGGAGGAACCCCGCTATCACGGGCCTGCTCCAGAACTTCGGCTGCGTTTCTCCTGATTTTGGCGGCAATTTCATTCATTGCCTGCTGTTGAGTACCGTTGTGGTATTCAACAGCCGCGCAGATAACGCCACCTGCATTTGCGATGAAATCAGGAATAACAAGTATGCCGCGCTGATGCAGGATTTCCTCGGCTTCAACAGTAGCGGGAATGTTTGCCCCCTGAATCATCAGTTTTGCCTTTATATCCCGGGCATTCTCAGTGGTGATTACATCCGGTCTGGCGGCCGGGACCAGGATATCACAGGCAGCCGTGATCACAGCTTTTCTGTGAGAAACCTCGGCACCATCAAGATCGGTGACGCTTTTGCCATCGGCTTTAAGTGCCAGAAGTTGAATGAGAGGCAGGCCGTTTGGGTCAAATACCGCTCCATGGGAATCTGCAACCGCCACAAGTTTTGCGCCCTTTTCCACAAGAAAGCGCGCTGCGTGTTTCCCAACTGCACCAAAACCCTGGATTGCCACCGCAGCCCCATCCAGCTGTAGGTCACAAAACTCTTGCGCAACTTCGGCGGTGACGGCGACGCCAAAACCGGTTGCACCGATTTCGTCAAGCGGGATGCCGCCGATAATACGAGGTAAACCAACTGCGCGCGAAATCTCATCATGCAGCCAGGCCATACAGGTTTCGTTCGTGCCCATATCTGGGCCCGGAATATAGTCTTTGATCTGATCGATGGCAGATGCGAATGCGCGTATCAGGTGTTGCTTTTCAGCGTCTGGCATCGCCGGGTCTGCAAATATGACCGCCTTGCCGCCACCATGTGGTAAACCTGCGGCGGCGTTCTTCAGGGTCATTGCCCGTGCAAGTCTGGTGCATTCTTGCAATGAGACATCCGGCGCCATTCTGATCCCTCCTATAGCCGGTCCAGCAGTGATGTTGTCAATGACAACAATGGCCCGCAATCCGGCGGCAGGATTGTTGATGTGGATGACTTTTTCAGGGCCAAGATCGTCGGTCAGAGCAAATATGTCAGTCAATGGGCATTCCTTTTGCAATTGTGCTGGGCGCTTCGAGATCGGCGCGCACAGCGGAAAGGAACCGCGCCGCCTCGCCGCCAGTTACGGCGCGGTGATCAAAAGTAAGGGAAAGTGGCAGCATCCGTCGCACAGTCGGTGCGCCCTCTGCCATAACATATGCATCAAATATCCGCCCAGCCCCAAGGATCGCCACCTGTGGCGACATAATGACCAGTGCTGCATGTTCGCCGCCAATCATACCAAAATTGGACAGGGTGATTGTTGCACCCTTCATTTGTCCAGGAAGGACGGAACGAGCTTCAATTGCTAATCTGAGCGCTGCAATCTGGGCCGGGATATCCCCGACACTTTCCACCGAACGCAACACCGGTGCAAAAAGCCCGTCCGGCGTGTCGACCGCAAGAGCAAGGTCAACACGGTCAAGAAGCTGTCGGCGGGTTCCATCGAACCAAGCGTTCAAGGCCGGTTCTTTTTTGCAGGCCACCGCGATTGCATGGATAAGGCGGGGCGTCGGTGCTTCACCGGGCAACCAGCTGTGAATATCAACGCGATCAGTAATTGTTGCAGGGACAACATTCGCATGTGATTTTGCCATCGCGGTTGCCATTGCCCGACGCACCCCGCGCAGCTCTTCTCCTTGGTTCATATCAGCGGCGGTTGCCGACAAAATGTCGCAGGTCAGAATCAAGCCATCAGGCCCACTGCCAGATACCGACGACAGATCAATCCCCTTTTCCCGCGCCAGTTTTCGCACCGCCGGTGTCGCTATTGCGGTAACTCGAGGGGCTGTAGGTGCTTTCGGCGGTTGCACCATAAAAGCGGGTTTCGAGCTTTCGGACGCCGGCTTTTCCCGGTTGGATAAGTCACCAACAATTGCCCCGGTGTCTTCGACTTTGTCGGTTGTGATCTCGACCAGTGGCGCCCCAGTTTTAACGATATCGCCTGCTTCGGCCATAAGTGCTTTGACAACTCCCGAAAACGGCGCCGGAATTTCGACAACGGCTTTGTCGGTTTCCACCGAAACCATCGGTTGGTCAGTGGTGATGTTATCCCCCACTGAAACCTGCCAGATAACAATTTCTGCCTCTTGCAGGCCTTCGCCAAGATCCGGAAGAGAAAAGATGGTCATGAGAACTCCATCACGTTACGGGCGGCATCTATAATGTGTGCAGTATCCGGCATGTAATGCGCCTCTAGCCTTAAGTAGGGCATCACGGTGTCATATCCAGCCACGCGCTTAATCGGGGCAAGCAGACTGGTTAGGCAATGCTCGGCCAGATCGGCCGAGATTTCAGCCCCAAGGCCAGCGGTCAAAGGGGCTTCGTGTACAATCACACACCGGCCGGTTTTTTCGACCGAAGCGCGGATTGTGGCCCGGTCAATCGGTTTGAGGGTGGCGAGGTCAATCAAGTCAACTGAAATGCCGCTCTCGGCCAGTTGCAAGGTGGCTTCAGTTGCACCCTTAATCATAGCGCCCCAAGCGACGATTGTTAAGTCCGTACCTTCTTGCAGCACAAAAGCCTTGTCAAGCGGTAGGGCTTCGCCAGTATCCTCCACCGCCTCGCTGGTTGAACGGTAAAGCCTCTTGGGTTCCAGAAATACCACGGGGTCGGGGTCACGGATGGCCGCCAGCAGCAAACCATATGCACGGGCTGGTGTGCTGGGAATAACCACTCTGAGGCCAGGAATATGCGCCAGCATAGCCTCTATACTTTCGGAGTGATGCTCAGGTGCCTTGATCCCGCCGCCATAGGGCGCACGCAGAACCATCGGGCAGGTCAAGCGCCCGCGGGTGCGGTTGCGCAAGCGCGAGGCGTGATTAGCCAACTGATCTAGTGTTGGATAGATAAAGCCGGAAAACTGGATTTCCGCTACGGGGCGTAATCCATGCGCCGCCGCGCCAACCGCCATGCCTGCTATCAAAGCTTCAGAAAGCGGCGTGTCGCGAACCCGGGATGAGCCAAAGTGCTGGAATAGCCCGTCGGTTGCCCGGAAAACACCACCATCAATGCCCACATCTTCGCCGAAGATAATTACGTCCGGATCTTCCTCCATGGCGCGGGATAGGGCGGTCCGGATGGCCTCGATCATTGTCAGTTCAGCCATTTCCCACCTCTTCGAACAAAGCCGCAACATCTGCCGGTGCCTTGGCAAACAGGGTATCGAACATGGCACGTGCAGGTTCAGGTGCGGTTGCAAGGTAGGTATCGGTTGCGGCTTCAACCTCTTTTTTGCAGGTTCGCAAAAGCAACTGCTCGTCCTCTTTCGTCCAACCATGTGTGGCCACAAGATGGTTGCGAAGCCGGATAAGTGGCTCCAGCTGCCAATGCGCACTGACTTCCGCATCTTCCCGGTAACGGCTGGCATCATCTGCGGTTGTGTGATCACCAAGCCGGTAGCTCAGACATTCGATCAGCATCCCACCCTTGCCGGCACGGGCCCGGGTCAAGGCCCGTGAAATAATCGCCTGAACCGCAATCACGTCGTTACCGTCAACCTGTTCACCCGGAATTCCACAAGCAATTGCTTTCTGGGCAAGGGTTTTTGCCGCAGTCTGGCCTTCGCGCGGGACGGATATGGCCCATTGATTATTGTTGATGACAAACACCACCGGCAGGTTCCAGGCTCCGACGACATTCATTGCCTCGTAGAAATCCCCTTTCGATGTTGCCCCGTCCCCGGCGACCACAACAGCAGCACCCGGATCGCCTTTTTGTACCTTTGCCAGTGCTACGCCGGCGGCATGTGGAAATTGCGAGGCCACGGGAATGCATACCGGAAAATCCTGCCGGGATTTTGCAAAATCATTACCACGTTCATCTCCGCCCCAATAAAGGAACAACTCTTCCAAGGATACCCCGCGCCACAATTGTGCTCCGTGTTCACGAAAGGATGGCACGAAGACATCATCGTCAGTCATCGCGCTGGCAACGCCTACGCCAATGGCTTCTTGACCTAAGCTTGAGGCATATGTGCCAAGCTGACCGGTTCGTTGCAACGCAATCGCTTTACTGTCAAAGGTGCGGGTTTTAACCATTGCCGAATACAGTGCCACAAGTATATCTTTGTTGCGGGCAAATTTCGGCAGATCTCCGATTGGCTTTCCCACCGCATCAAGAAAAGCACTGCAGTTTATCTGGAAACCGGCAGAACGGGTTGGCATATCTTATTCCTCTTTCAGACTAGCCAGTTCTTTGGCCATCTGCTCACGCATGATGAATTTCTGCACCTTGCCGGTAATTGTCATCGGATAGCTGTCGACGAATTTGATATACCTCGGAATCTTGAAATGTGCGATATTGCCTTTGCAGAAATCGCGAATTTGGTCAGCGGTGGCGCTGTGACCTTCACGCAACTTGATCCAGGCGCAGACTTCTTCGCCGTATTTTTCATCCGGGGCACCGATGACCTCTACCTGTTCAATAGCCGGGTGGGTATAAAGGAAATCCTCAATCTCGCGCGGAAAGATATTTTCGCCGCCCCGGATCAGCATATCCTTGATCCGCCCGACGATCTGGAAATACCCGGCGTCATCCACCACCGCGATGTCGCCGCTGGCGATCCAGCGGGCCTCGTCAATAGCCTTGGCGGTTTTTTCGGGGTCGTTCCAGTATTTCGGCATGACACAGTAACCACGGGTCAAGAGTTCGCCAGCGATGCCGTGCGGAGTGATGCGGCCTTCGGGATCTACCACTTTGATTTCTGTGTGTGGCAGAACACGGCCAACCGTTTCGACTCGGCGGCTAACAGGATCATCCACCGAGGTTTGTGTGCTGACCGGGCCGGTTTCGGTCATGCCGTATGCAATGGTGATTTGGGTCATGTGCATCTCATCCATAATCCGTTTCATCAGTTCGGCCGGACAAGGCGCGCCAGCGATAATGCCGGTGCGCAGGCTGGACAGGTCCCGTTTTGCGAATCTGGGTGCGTCCAGCGCGGCGATAAACATCGTAGGAACGCCATGAAAGACAGTGCACTTTTCCGCCTCGACAACATCCATCGCGGCCTCTGCATCGAAACCGGCAGAGGCAAAAACCATCGTTGCACCGTGTGCAACGCAACACAAACTGCCCAGCACCATACCGAAACAATGGTACATAGGAACCGGAATGCACATCCGGTCCTCATGGGTTAGCTTCATCTGCAATCCAGAGAAAAAAGCGTTGTTGACGATATTGTGGTGCGAAAGCGTCGCAGCCTTGGGTCGGCCAGTGGTCCCACTGGTGAACTGTATATTGATCGCGTCGTCGAATTGTAACTGCGACGAGAGCTTGGCCAATTGATCGCGCGCGGCGTCCGTCGCGTTTGCCAAGACATCCGCGTACCCAAATGTGCCCTGTACCGGATCGTCACCCAAAACGATTACCCAGCGGAGGTCGGGGATTTTCTTCGCATGGAGTTGTCCCGGTTCTGCGGTTGCCAGTTCCGGCATCAATTCCGTGAGCATCGCCAGATAATTGCTAGACTTAAACATTGGCACGGTCACCAGCGCCTTGACCCCTACCTGATTAAGCCCGAATTCCAGTTCTGAAACTCGATAGGCCGGATTGATATTGACCAAGATCAAGCCCGCCTTGGCTGTCGCGAATTGCAACACCACCCATTCGACCATGTTCGGAGCACAAACACCCACCCTGTCGCCAGTTTCAAGTCCAAGTGCGATTAAGCCCGCTGCCATCTCTGTTGCTCTGTCGTCCAGATCTCGATAGGTCAATCGGGCTTTCTGATACGGAACAACAAGTGCTTCGTTGTTTGGATGGCGGTTTGCGGTGTCGCTTAGGAGATTCCCGACTGTGACTCCGGCAAGCGGAATATCGGATACACCATGGACGTAGCTCAAAGAAAGTCTAGCGAATTGGTCAGCTGTATACATGTCAACTCCTAACTTAGCCTATTCACCAAGTAAAATGCTGGTGCCATAACGAACTTATCCTGCCTGCAAATGATAAGGTGCAGAGCGCATTCGGTCGTTGATTTAGATCAATAGTCTTCGGCCAGACGCCTGAGTGTCAGTTCCACCTGTTGTTGGGCCTGCTCGATCGTTGACGCCAATGAGACAAAATGCAACTTTTCACCGGTTTCAAATCCCGAGGGCGTCAGGAATATGACACCCGAGGCCCGCCCGGGCGACCACAATAGTTCCTTCAATTTTCCACTCCCTTCAGCAAACGTTTGTCGCCGCCCTGTTGCACCGGGTGCGTGATAGATGACAAATTCAGGGGTTTGAGAGTTTCGGAATAGATTGTTTAGGAGTGTCATCGGAACTGACACACCGCCCCAGCGCCCGTTACATTCGATCCAAAGAAGCTTAGCAGAGTCAAGATCATCGCCCGAAATGACAGAATCAAAACTGCACCGCCCGAAATACCCTAGAGATTGAAATAGTTGGGCAAGCATCATCCCCTGACAAGCCATCCTTTCATCCAGTTCGGGCGGTAGAACTACATGGGCCGCACCCGAAAACGTTCCACTAGGTCCTGAAAGGACCTGTTCGAAAAACCCCTCAATAATCGGGGAACCATCTTGGGCTTTCGGTATCCAGATTTGGATCGAAGGGCTCATCAGGACTTTGTTTTCCCAGACTTGAACCATCAGGGGAAAACGCAACTCTCTTTCTACTGGCGCCAGCAATTCCGCAAGAAACCGGTGCGTTGCGTAGACGTCCATATCTCTGACCTTAGCGCAGGAGATCACGAAATTACCAGCCGAACCGGCACTGTCAGGAACCTTAATGACAAGTTTGTTGTTTTTCCGGGCAAGCGACCGGACTGCACCAGTCAAAGCCGCGGGGCCATGGACGGGTACTTCATCGGGGATCACTTCCGGACCGAGCAGTTCGCTCACCACTTTGGCAAACCAAAGCTTGTTGTTTGCCAGACGCGAAAGCGTCGGGAGAGCACCAGCCACCTGCATAGGCTGGTCCAAATCTGCACCGAGTCGTCTGGCAAGTGCCCAGATCGTGCCTGTTGCGATATGGGACAGAACCGTCGTCGCTTGAAGGCTGCGAACCCGCTTCAACAGCTCCGAGTAAATTTTTTTATCCTTGAGACATCTGATCGGTGTAGAAAACAGGTTTTCAACGGTGGATTGACCGGTTTCCAGATAGTCTGGCGAGCCAAGCTGTAAGGTTTTTTCACGGTAGTCCTCGAAGTCCCGATGTCTTACAGTTTGGAGAACAACAATATCCCCCGTCTGTGCGAAAGAGGACAGCCGGTATTCCAGCGCGCTGGAAGCACTGTCGGACAGAAGCGGTATTTCCCGCACATCACCGATGATCGTCATCTGACCATCACCAAGTCCGCGCCGTGCGTAGGGATTGAAATAGTTTCGTTCACGCGCGAATTGGCACTCCGCGTCGAGTTTGCGTTCCAGTGCCTGTATCTTCCGGTTTTGGGTTCGGTTCAATCGAGGCTGTCTCAGGCACCTGAATTTCATACGCTCCACATGATCAGACCGATGTTTCATTTTCTCCCTCCAGAATATAGGACAGTGCTTTGGTGTGTATCACTTTATTCGGCTGCCAGCATTGACTCAGGTCAAAGCAGTTTTGATCCATTTCAGCGACACTCAAAGTGCTATTCTGGAGGATATTTTAATGTGCCGATTATATGCATTGAGAGCAAATGAGCCTACACGGGTTGAATGCAGTCTCGTTCACTCGCAGAATGCCCTTATGGAACAAAGTGCGGGCGATGCCGAGGGTTTGGTCCATGGGCATGGCTGGGGGGTCGCTGATTACACAGACGGCGTTCCCATGATCGAAAAACAGGTCTGGGCCGCCTACGATGGGGAGCACTTTTCTAAAAAAGCAGCTCGGGTCTATGCGCACACGGTGGTTGCACATGTCAGACGGGCCACGGTCGGCGTGCAGACCATCGAAAATACGCATCCCTTTGTGCACGGGCGCTGGGTTTTTGTTCATAATGGAACCATTCCGAATTTTCTTATCGTACGCGACCGGATGATCGACAAAATTGACCCGCTGTTACGCAACGATATCAGGGGTACAACGGACAGCGAACATATTTTCTATTACATTCTTTCGCTTTGCCTCACCCACCCTGATCGGCCACTGTTAGAAATTGTTCGTCAAGCCGTCCATCAGATAGTTGATTGGTCAGAAGACATTACACCCGGCCGAAAAGTCGGGTTGAACATTATTTTGACAGACGGCGATCGCTTTGTCGGAAGCCGTTTTGGGCGTACCCTATGGCATCTGGAACGAGATTATGTTTTCGAATGTCCGATATGTGGAAAATCGCATGTGCACCACGAAAAAGGCGCCAACTATCGGGCCTTTGAAATCGCCTCGGAGCCGCTTAGTGATGAAAATTGGCAAGAGATGCCCGACAACCACGTCTATTGTGTCGATGAGGATTTCTATCTGTTGACTGAGCCTTTGCTTTAATCGCGCGTATCCAAGTTCCTAATGCTTTTAAGCCCTATCCATATCTGCCCCATGAGGAGAGGAAAGAAGCTTCCACCGATACAAAGGGCAAGCTGTTGTAAATTAAGCTGGGTCAGGGCCATAACGTCAGACAGCACAGGCAGGTAGAACGCCGCGCCCAAAAGCAAAAGGCACAAGCCGATCGCAAACCAGACATAAGAGTTTCTCAAAACGGTATTTGCCACCCAAGGCTCCGATACCTCTCGCATGTTGAAGACATGCCAGAGTTGGCACAGAGCCAGAGTCAAGAAAGCAATGGTCATCGACTCACGCTCGCCCATTGCAAAATAAGTCAATGCAGCCCAATACACACTAATTGTTGCAACCGTAATCAGCAGGCCATACACGACGATGTCCAGCCAACGCTCTTTGGTAACGATTTGCTCTTTGGGATTGCGCGGCTCTTGTTGCATGACTGTTTCGTCGCCCTCGCTCAAGCCCAGAGCAAAAGCCGGGAACACATCTGTCACGATGTTGAGGAAAAGGATCTGTAGCGGACTAAGGGGTACCGGCAAGCCGATAATAATTGCGAGCCCCACAACCAGAACTTCGCTGAAGTTGCAAGACATCAGATAGACGACAAACCGCCTGATATTGCCGAAGATCACGCGACCCTGACGCATTGCGGCAATGATTGAACTAAAGGCGTCGTCTTTTAGCACCATGACCGCAGAATCGCGGGCCACTTGCGTGCCGCGTTGCCCCATGGCGATACCAATATCCGCCTTCTTCAGAGAAGGCGCGTCATTCACGCCATCGCCTGTCATGGCCACAACATGGCCCGCATTCTGGTAGAACTGCACCAGCTTCAATTTGGATTCTGGTGATACACGGGCGAAAACATTGGCCTGCAGCAGTGCGGGTCCCGGACCGGAGGCAGGTTCGTCGGGTTCGAGGTCCTGCAGGTCGCCCTCGGTGAATGCCACAATCCGGTCGTCATCTATCAGGCCCGCCTGAACCGCGATTTCAGAGGCTGTCGCGATATGATCACCGGTCATCATGACGACACGGACACCAGCGCTGCGACATTGGGCGACGACCTCTGGAATATCATCGCGCAAGGGGTCAATCAGACAGACAAAGCCGGAGAGAACCAATGCGTCGTAGGGGTCTCCATCCGGCTTGCTGCTTTGTTTGCTGGCCATACCGATCAAGCGAAAGCCTTTGTGCGCCTTCTCATCGACACGTTCCAGCAGGACCTTACGATCCGCTTCGGTCAGGTCTCTTATACCATCATCGGTCTGTATTTTTCCGGCATGCTCCAAGACGGCTTCTGGCGCACCCTTGACAAATGTTAGATAGCCGCCAACTAGGCGGTGAACCGTGGCCATCATTTTGCGATCAGGATCGAACGCATGTTCAGAAATTTCCGGCATCTCTTTCGGGTCAAGGTCGGGCCGGACACCGAACCGATCCGCGACCTTAAGCAAAGCAAGCTCCATCGGGTCGCCGATGGTATGTGCTTTTGTGCTTCTTTCAGTCGCCTCGATCTCTGCATTGTTGCAGAGCGCACCGATTTCTAATATCCGTTGCAATACTTGGTCGCCTGCAATGTCGAGATGATCTTCGCCTTCAGCGATTCTGTGCTCGCGCCCATCGGCCAGCAGAATGCTGGAGACAGTCATTCGGTTTTCGGTCAGCGTTCCGGTCTTATCTGTCAGGATTATCGTTGTCGCGCCCAGTGTCTCAACAGCAGACAGTTTTTTGATCAGCGTATTGTGCTGCGCCAAACGCAGCATACCGCGTGCCAGCGCCAGAGTCGCTACGACCGGAAGGCCCTCCGGTACCGCGGCGACCGCCAGCGCGATCGCAGTCTCAATCATGTAGATCAGTTCAAGCCCCCGCAGATAACCGGCAAGGCCAATCAATGCAGACAACCCAAGTGTAACCCAAACCAGCATCTGCCCCAGCTTGTCCAGACGCCTTTCGAGAGGATGTGCCTGCCCCTCTGCCGTTTCGGTCAATAACGCGATCCGTCCAAGTTCGGTTTCATCACCGATACATGCCACAAGGCCGATACCTGTTCCGCGGATAATCGAGCCCCCCTTGAAAGCCATGTTCACGCGGTCAGCGATATAGGTGTCCGACAAGAGCGGTTCGATCGCCTTTTCCACCGGAGTGGATTCCCCCGTCAGGGCAGATTCGTCGCAATAAAGGTTGGCCGCCTTAAGCAACCGTATATCCGCAGGAACGATATCACCACTTTCCAAAAGAACGATATCGCCGGGTGTTAGGTCGCGCACTGGCAGGAGTTCAGACCGGCCTTCGCGCCTTACGCGGGCCGTGATAGAAACTAGCTTATACAAGGCCTCCATCGAACGGATCGCGCGCCAACTTGTGACAAAACCAATGGTCGTATTGATCAGAAGTACGAAAATAACCGCCAGAGCTTCAGGATAATCTCCAACCACGAAAGACAGAAGCGCAGCCGCGCTCAACAGCCAAATGATCACGCTCCTGAACTGGTCTGCCAGAATCGATAGGAGCGCGCGGCTCCTCTTTCGCGATATAAAGTTCGGGCCATAGCATCTCTGGCGTCTGGCCACCTGCGCAGCGTCCAGCCCATGCTCTTGATCAACTTCCAGCGCAGCAAGGGCCGCGCGCCCGCTGATCGAGTAGAGTCGCGATCGTTCTTCGGCGTCTTTCAACATAGTGAACGATCCTCAGTCGCTTGCGGTGCAACGATGAATAACATCACAGCCATGTGGATGATTTCATGCGGCGTTTTGAGATACTTGAATGGATTCTGACGTATCATTTCGAAAATTACGTCCGCCCCCAATCTACGTCAAGTTCCTCTGACAACACCCGCTTCAGGACCATTGCCTTGCGAATGTCGGCTTTGGCAATTGCATTTGCTATCCTGCGCGAAGCAAGCCCGCTATCACGGGCCTGCTCCAGAACTTCGACTGCGTTTCTCCTGATTAGCTTCGTGATATAGTGATTTTCTTCGCTTCTTTTCCTGCTTCAGGTGCCTTTTTGGGTACGGTAACGTGCAGAACGCCTTCTTTCATTTTTGCACTGGCTTTGTCGCCTAGGGCATCCTCGGGCAAACTGAAAGAACGGCGAAAAGCTCCATACTGGCGCTCACTGAAATACCAAGTATCTCCCTTCTTTTCCTCATGCGATCTCTTTTCGCCGCTAACTGTGACGACCCCGTTTTCAACGGTTAATTCAATATCCTCATCGGATACTCCGGGAAGCTCCATGCAAATGTCGTATGCATTTTCGTCGCTTGAAGCGTCGGTGGCGGGACTTAGCCATTCGGCTAGGCGCGTACCAAAAGAACGAAACGGGTCATAAATCGATGGCCAAAGCCCTGATTGATCTGATCTTCCTACCATATTCTATACTCCTTTCAACTTATATGCATCCATATCATGTACTAAGACAGTGTTCCTTGACTTAGATCAAAATCTCACTTCACGCTTTAACCAAGTTTATGTAAACTGAGCCTTGCGCATACGCTTATTGAAGGTCTTGTAAAAGGTATTGCCGGTAGCCATTTTTGGCCTTTACCTAGCGGGGCACTTTCCTTGCATGTCGGTTGTCTAGAGCAATTATTGCTGCAATATAGACAGATAGTATCGCAGCAAAATAACACCATACAGATATAAGGGCATAGGCGAAGAAGGCATATGTCACTACCAAGGATACCAGAACAAGCGCACCGAAAACCTGTATCCGGCGGTCCGTCGAAAGGAACAGTGCGCTGAACACGATTGCGGCGTAGAAAAATCTCAATACCGTGCGGTTGATGAAACTGTCATAAATAAGCGTTATCTTGTAATTCAAGGATTGGTTGACTGACTCTACGGACAGCCCGTCGCCGATCAGAAAAGATGGCAAGAAAAGCGAAAGCCCAAAAACAAATCCAATAGCAGTCAACACAGATACGATGCGCTTGCGTGTCAAGTCCGTTTCGATCATCCAGACTGAGAACGGCACCCACACAAGCCAGAAGAAGTGCGAAAAGAAAAAGAACCCGCGGGAAGAAATGCTGACCATTGCATCGTTGCCACCTTGAATTCCAAGCCATACAAAACCTTCAAATACCTGCTGGATTCCAAAGGCAAGCGGAAATGCCGCGAATGGAAGCAATTTGCTGTTCGAACGGCTTGACCATTCAATCAAATAAACTCCCGTAGGCACAAGTGCGCCAAAAAGCGTAAAACTGGCAGTGGCGGAAAAGCACATCAAATTCCCCTTGCTAACGCGCCCATGCGCACTTGCCTTGTTATCAATTTACTTGAGAACCCCATTCGGCGCAATGTGCTATGTCAACGGGCACACATACCAAGAGTTCCGATTTAACCAGTGTGTTGCGTTGACCGATTGAGGTGACAGCTTTTACGACATTCGCAATCACATCCCAATGACGGTTCACGGGCCTATTCTGTTGAAAAACTCGATGATTTTGCCGCGCTGGTTGGTTCTAGATTTTGTTCGTGCACCGCTTTTACGCGGCTTTTCTGACAGGGTTGGTATTTGGAGCTAGTTTGGCTAGCTTTTTAAGGTTTTGGGCGGTTGCTGCGAGGAGGAATTCGTCATGAGCACCACAGGGGCCACGTAATCGAAGCCTTCCGAGGCCGTGGATACGTTTGAGGTGGGCGAATGACATTTCGACCTTTTTACGCAGCTTGCGCGAGACCGCATATTGGTGGGTTTGTGCCAAAACACGGGCAATATCGCGGGACGTTTCATAGATTGAGCGAGTGATTTTGCGCTGCGGCTCTTTTGGTGTGCAGCGTTCTTTTAATGCGCAGGTGTCGCAGTCTGATTTGCGGGCTCGATACCGTATCGTTTCATCTTTGTTTGCGCCCGATCTTGGTGTTTTGTAGGCACGGCGATATTGCTTGAGTTCGTTGCCACCAGGGCAGATGTACAAATCATTCTCAGCGTCATAGGTGAAGTCGGCGCGCTCGAAAGTTCCATCTTTACGGCCAGACTTATCAATCACTGGGATATGTGGTGCAATACCGCGCTTCTCGATCAACCAATCCAACATCGGGCCTGAACCATAGGCTGTATCCACTGCCCGACAGGTGAATGCAAAGCAATCACCGAAAGGGGGCGATTAGGCGTTCAGGCATAAGATTATGTACCTTTTGCACCCGATCAATCATGGTTTTGACGGCACCAACCTCGGCTTGCCGAATAGACCGCGTGGCTTCCACATCCATGATCACCGCATTGTCGGTATCGATCAGATAGTTCGTGGAATAGGCAAAATACGCAGGCCCACCGCGTGCACCGGTCCATTGAGATGCTGGGTCTGAGTGCGAGATAAACTTAGGCGTAACAGGACTGGCTGCGCCAAAAGCGGCGGCATCCAGTGTTTCCAAATATTCCTGAACCGCGCGTGGCGCATCATCAAGATTGATCGTCTCGGGGTTCCAGTCTGCCTTCGGCGTAGAGTTCTGGCGATTGGCATCAGCGGCAATGATGCTTGCATCTGCAGCATAACGCTGACCGCTGGCTAATCCTGCCTCGATACATTGTGCGACCACCGTTTCGAACACATATCGCAACATATTACTGTCACGAAAGCGGCCGTGTCTGTTTTTGGAGAAGCTCGAGTGATCAGGGATCGCGTCTGTCAGATCCAACTTGCAAAACCAACGATATGCCAGATTGAGATGAACTTCATCACACAATCGCCGCTCGGAGCGGATACCCATGATATAGCCGACCAGTAGCATGCGAAGCATCAACTCCGGGTCAATCGACGGCCGTCCTGTTGAACTGTAAAAATCAGTCAGATATTTACGAACACCAGATAGATCGATTACGCCATCTATCGCACGCAATATGTGATCGCTCGGAATATAATCCTCAATCGAAAAGTCATAAAACAGCGCGCTTTGTGCTTCTTGCTTTGGGCCCATCATTGCAGTCAAACTCCATTGCTAATAAAGGAATTGAATCAGTGACCTAAACATAAATCAACAAGAGTTTTTCAACAGAATAAGCCCAAAGCTGCCGTTGACCACCACCATGCTCTGGCATCAAGTGATTATTCCACCATCGGTGTCATCGGCAGCCTCGTACAAAAGCTTCGCGTAATCTGGCACACGAACATAACCTAAATCGCCAAGAACGATTACTCCGTCTTTATTCAAAGCAGAAAACTGCCTGCTAACTGTTTCAAGTGTCAGCGCAAGATAATTCGCCATAGTTTCACGTGTCAGCAATACTAAAAAAAATAATCCATCAGCGGGGCTATGACCATTTTGCTCGGCATCATGGTTCGCCAAAACCACGAGAAGGCTGGCGACTTTTTCACGTGCTGATTTACGCCCAAGCAACAACATCCACTCACGCGCTGCGTCAAGCTCATCCAGCGCAATTTCCAAGAAACGGTGTTCTAACGCGGGGGAGGATAGAACCATTGCCTCGAATTTAAGTTTAGGTAACTTACAGATTGTGACTTCGCCTATAGCTACGATTTCAAAAGGTGACACCTCTTGCTTAAGACCTCCAATAAAGTCGGACGGCAGCAATAACCTGATTATCTGACGACGCCCATCGATCAGGTCTCGCGACAAAGCTGCAACACCGCACATAACAAACCCAAGGAACTCCATTTTATAACCAGCACGGACGATTGTTTCACCCGACTGATATGTTTTATACGTCTTGATCGCATCGAGCTTTTCCAGTTCAGATGGCCCGCAATTGGCGCAAACTGTGCGCTGACGCATAGGGCAATCCGCGCAGCGTATATGGGGTATATCGGATGGTAATATCCAAGGCGCGTTCTTCACAAGATTTTCGCTCCAATCAATTTATTGTAACATCGGCACAACTTATAATTTCAGTAACATTAATGAAGTCCTCGATGATCTGTGCAAAACAGTATGAGTATTGCCCAAAATGGATTTCATCGAAGTGTCTAATAATAGGTGTTTACCAGACTGACAGGTCGATTGAATAGTTTCAACCAAAAGTCGTCATTATGATAATTGCTGCAGTTTTTGAGATATTGATGAACCCAATCGGATCGGTGACCCAGTTATCCTGTGAGCTTTTCAGGAGCTTGACCTCAGAACAGAGGTAGCCCAATTACGCATGCTTCCCGCCTTGCAAGACATTCGCCGCGTTTTGCGAAATTGTCGCTTTGTCCGGCGGTCTCAACTGATCGACGCAACACATGCATTGAAACGCTCGGCTGGTGTTTCGTATTCGAGCGTCTTTCGGGGTCGTTCGTTGAGCTGTCTTGCGACGGCACTCAGCTTTGCTTGGCTATGTATGGACAAATCTGTGCCTTTTGGGAAGTACTGTCGCAGTAGGCGGTTGGTATTTTCGTTGGTGCCGCGTTGCCAAGGGCTATGTGGTTCGCACAAGTACACGTCAATATCTGTCGCCAAGGTGAACTTTTTGTGTCCTGCCATCTCCG
>JAJFHY010000095.1 GCA_021775375.1 Amylibacter sp.
CATTGCTAGTGATAATTCTGCTTTTGCACGCTTTCGCGCCTCGGACAAAGAGATGGAAGGATATCGACCAATTGTTTTAAGTGTACGCTTGTTTCCATACATTATTACAAACGACTTACTCTTTGCTGAGCACCGCAAACCGAAACCTGGTGTAGTCTCGTCCCAATAGGTAACTTGTCCCTTTTTTGGGAAAGAAAGTTTTTTAACGGCCACATCTGTTAATCGGGATTTCATTTTAGTCTCTTTTTAGTCACTTAAATTGCATGCATAATAGGGTTTTACTATGTTTACCAATGTTCAAGATAACCCATATAACATATTGAATATATATAGTAATAATTCACCTATGTTAAGGTATGAAAATATTAATATTTTGATTGTGGATCAAGAGGCCCCCCGATCGAGCCGGGGCGCTGGTACCATTTCCCCAATATGTTTATTGTATGTTTAGAGTGCATTACGGGGTAATCCCGTACCTCTCAAGCGTGTTGTCACCAATTAACAAGAGGTCACGTGTCACCATGTTGTCACTCGGATTTGTGACGAATTAACGATATATATGTGTATAGAGTCGCATGTAAGCGAATAATAGAGAATTACGGCTAGATCGACCGATGGCTGCTAAGCAGGACAAAGCTGCCGGTCGCTTATAGCAGGAAACTGACAAATTGTAGATGCCAGCCTCCTGTCCAAATTAATGTTATTTTACAATGCGGTTAATGCTTATTCAGTCCAAAGTCTCAAGTACAAGCTTTGCAACAGCAGTTGATGATGACGGATTTTGACCCGCGCTCAAATTTGTATAACAACATCTGAATTAGTTCGAAGTATGAGCTTCACCTAAATGCAAGTCAGGCAAGTACGATGACAGCACCTATTTGGCAATTGCGGACCTTCGCAATTCTCCCCGCCGTGTTGATATTACTTCCTTTGAAAGTTAAGTGCTCGCAATCTGGCAAGTTACACCTTAAATAGGCCTTGTGGATACAACCAATAGCGGAGAGATGAGAATGAGCGGAAACTTAAAGCAAAAACTTACCAGGCCTAGCATATGGCTACGCTTGGTTTCCATGATTGTGTTAGCCGTCGCGTTCAATATTACAGAGATTGTGATTTTCGCGGTGGTTGTTTTTCAATTCCTTGCTACATTGTTTACAGGCAAGCCGAACGCTCAGTTTACTCGCTTTGGCCGTAATTTGGCTCGTTATCTCCAGCAAATCATTATCTTTATGACGTTTGTTACCGAAGAAAAACCGTTCCCATTTTCCCGATGGCCGGATGAGCCCCATGAAGAACCGTTAGTGGTTGAGAATGACAAGCCTATGAGCAGCAAAACCGAGGAGGCAGAAACCGTTGCCGAGAATGGTGAAGCGGCGAAGCCTAAAAAACCGGCTCCAAGAAAAACCACCACTACTCGCAAGCCACGGACACCCATAAAAAAGACTAATAAGTAATCAGTGTCTGCTTTGGGCGGTGGTTTCAACTGATCAATGCAACACATGCTTGGAAACGCTCGGCGGGTGTTTCGTATTCGAGCATATACTAGTCGTTAATTGGTGGGATAGGTGATTGCCCATTTCCCGTTTTCGAACTTCCCATCCTGCTCGATGGCCCAGTTGATATAAGCGATTTCTACACCAATTAGCCGTTCCACCGTTTTTTTATCCGCTTCAATTTCTTCGCCCGTGGCACGGTCGATCAGTGAATACACGCACATGATAAGTGTTCCTTTGAAATCCAAAAACTTCAAAAAAACACATGGGATAACTGGGCACAATTATTAGCGTTGTGTATTGGGTTGTTGAAGTTCCGCTCCGGGAACCATGCACGAAGTCAAAATGACAATTCCGCCCAAAGCTGCCGCTTGCTTAGTCTTAATGTGCAACCTTCTAGTTTCTCTATAACGGACATTGAATAACAGAACAACTATCCTCTATTTAGACGCCCGTTATTCGGAGCAAGCTGCCGCTCAACAAAGTTCCTCTTCAGGGGGGCGGCGCCAACTGACCGTCGTTGATGCACTTTTATAGCAAACGTCTCCCTTCCGCCCATAGTCATCGCACTTGAGCCCGCAATGACTCGGCCGATGACAATGATGTCAGACTGGTTCATGTGTTGTTAAATCCATTCAGAACGCTTGCCAGGTTCTCACCCAATTCATCACAGAGATATCCACCTTCTTGCACAAACAACGTGGGTAATTTGAGTTCCCCAATCGCTGCACCAATACGCGCAAAGCCTGGTGTGGTAATGGCCAGACCTTTGAACGGGTCGCCGGTATAGGCATCCAGCCCAAGGGCTATCACCACCGCATCAGCCCCAAAATTGCGAGCACGGGTCAGGGCGGTGTCCAGTGTGGCCAGATAATCATCGTCGTTGGTGCCGCGTGCCAGCGGCAGGTTCAGATTATGGCCCAGCCCGGCGCCATTGCCGCGTTCATGTGCATGCCCCCAGAAGAAGGGATAAAACCGTTCTGGGTCGGCATGGATTGAGACGGTCAGCACATCACTTCGGTCATAGAAAATACCTTGGGTGCCGTTGCCGTGGTGAACATCAACATCCAGAATTGCCGGGCGAAAACCTGATGTACGCAGGCGTTCAGCCGCGATGGCCGCATTATTGAGAAAGCAAAAGCCACCCGCAAGATCGCCAAAGGCATGGTGCCCAGGGGGGCGCGATAGAACATAGGTGTCACCCCCGCCGCTAATCAGGTGATCAGCCCCCGAAATTGCGGATTGGGCAGACCAATAGGCGGCCTGATACGTGCCCGAGTCAATTGGGCAGGCAGTGTCGGCTTGATGAAACCCGGCCTGACCAATGGCTGAACGTGGATAGCTGTCAGAGCGGTTGGCGGGGTGGATGTTTGGGATCACTTCATCGCCCGCGCCGTCGATATATTGCCAGCGTTTATAAATTGTTTGCAAGAAGGTCAGGTATTCGGCTGAATGAATAGCCGCAAGTGGACCAAGACCTGCGTCATCGGGGGTTGAAAATGTACAGCCAGCAGCGATAGCCCCGGCGTGCAAGACTTTTATCCGTTCGGGTTGTTCGGGGTTTGGCAGAATAGTGCCATTGGCCATGAAATGCTTGGGGTCGTGGTGCCATTGGCGATCATCAAAAAAGGCTTTCATGCCTGTCCTTTCAGGGTGTCAAACCCGATTTTGTCCAAAAATAACGTTGTTTCATCATCGCGTGCCAAAAATCCCAGACGGTCATAGAACTGTCGTGCGGCGGGGGCGTCGCGATAGACCGCAAGCTTGAGATATGCCGCACCCCAAAGCGCCTCGGCAGAACGGGAGGCATGGGCAAGAAGGCGGCGGCCTAAACCAACACCCCGGGCTGCGTCTGAGACCCAAAGATCGGATACGTAAAGCCCTGTGGCCGCCAGTGTGGTCGACAAAAACGGTGAAAAAACCACCGCGCCAAATAAGGCTTCATTGTTGTCCAAAGCGATTAGAGCGTAGTAGGTAGGAATGGTGCTAAACCCGGCCTTTTCCAAAAGGGCGATGTCGGCGGGATGCGCATCGCCGAGATCGCTAGAAAGTGCGCGCAACGCCTGGTCCAGCAGTGGTAGATCATCCTTGGTGACCGCACGAATGATTAGATTGTCCATCGTCATACCGCTGTTCTGTCGGCGCCTTTCAGGCCCAGCATTTCGCGGGCCTCTGCTGGGGTGGCTACCTCGCGCCCCAATGCTTCGACAATCTGGCGAATTTTTGTGACCTGTTGGGCATTCGTCTGCGCCAGTTCACCGCGTGCGATCATCAGGCTGTCCTCAAGTCCTACACGCACATGCCCGCCCATGGCCGCCGACATGGTGATCATTGGCATCTGGTGACGACCGGCTGCAAGAACCGAAAACATGTAATCTTCGCCAAAAAGTTTGTCCGCAATCAGTTTCATATGCGTCAGATTTTCCGGGTCCGGCCCAATCCCGCCCAACACGCCAAACACAAACTGGATGAACAGCGGGCCTTTGATTAACCCGCGATCAACAAAATGACGCAGCATGTAAAGATGCCCAACGTCGTAGCATTCAAATTCAAACCGCGCGCCGCGTTCCTGGCCCATTTCGGTTAGGATGCGGGCAATGTCGCGGGGGGTGTTTTTAAACACCAGATCATCGGACCCTTCGAGAAACGGTTTTTCCCAATCGTGTTTCCAGTCGCTGATCCTTGCCGCCGCTGGGTAGAGTGCAAAATTCATTGTACCCATATTAAGAGAGCACATTTCCGGTTCCGCCAATTTAGGCGCGGCCAGGCGATCATCCAATGTCATAATCGCACTACCACCGGTCGAGATGTTGAGAACCGCGTCACAGCTTTGCTTGAGGCGTTGAAGGAACGGCATGAAATGCGAGGGTTGTGAAGAGGGGCGGCCGTTATCGGGGTCGCGAGCGTGCAGATGCAGAATAGTGGCGCCTGCCACTGCGGCTTCAGTGCTGTGGCGAACAATGTCATCTGCGGTGATCGGCAGGTAGGGCGACATCGATGGTGTGTGAATCGAGCCGGTAATAGCACAGGTGATAATGATTTTGGACATCCGTCCCTCCTTACATGGTTTGGCTTGATGCAGAGGGCATCTCGGCCATGAATTGCGCAATAGATTGATCCAGAATATCTGTGATCTCTTCGAGTTGCGCCTCGGTCACGGTCATCGGTGGGCAAACGAGGAAATGATCGCCATATGTACCACCACGGGTTCGGCGGGAGTAGATGATGAGCCCGTTTTCATAGGCGATTTCAACCAGACGGTCATAAGCGTTCAATTTGGCTGGCAAGGGCACTTTGGTGGCCCTGTCGGCCATGAATTCAAACGCTGTCAGCAGGCCTTTGCCGCGCACATCACCGATGATTGGATAACGTTGCATCAGCGATTGTAGCCGGATGGTCAATGCGTCACCCATCTTGGCCGCGTTTTGTGTCAGAGCATGGGTTTCGATCTCGTTCAACACGGCAAGCCCAGCTGCGCAGGCCAGCGGATTTCCTGCATAGGTGTAGCCGTGGGTAAAACCGCCCGCATCCAACACTGCATCGACCATATCGTCGCGCGCAATCATCGCGCCAAGCGGCGCATAGCCCGCACCAAACCCTTTCGACAGGACAATAAGATCAGGGATTACATCCCAATGCTCAGCTCCGAAAAACCTGCCGGTGCGCCCACCACCAGTCATCACCTCATCATGAATTAGCAGTACATCGTATTGATCGCAGATTTCGCGAATACGCTGCATATAGCCCACGGGCGGCACCAGTGCGCCGGTTGACGCCCCGCCTACCGGCTCGACAATAAAGGCCAGAACGGTGGCCGGGCCTTCCTCAAGGATTTTGGCCTCAAGCATATTGGCGTAATGCAGGCCCGTGGCGGGATCATCGGCGTCAAGATTATCGAGATAGGCGCGCGGTGCGGGGACCTTTGGCATGGCCTGCATCATCGGATCAAACGGTGTGGTCATTGGCGCATATCCGGTGATCGACAGTGCGCCAAGTGTTGCACCATGATAGCTGGGATAGCGCGAAATCACCTTATATCGTTGGGCTTGTCCCTGAGTTAGGGCGTATTGGCGCGCCATCTTGAGCGCGCTTTCCACCGCCTCGGATCCGCCCGAGACGAAAAACACCCGATCCAGTCCTTCTGGGGTCAGTTGGGTGATTTTCTCGGCCAGCTCTTCACTTGGGCCGGTCTGAAAATGCAAACGATAGCCAAAGGTTGATTTGTCCATCTGAGCGCGCATTGCGGCCAGAACTGTGGGGTTGGAATGGCCGATATTGCTGACCATCGCCCCCGATGAGCCATCAATGTAACGTTTGCCGGATTTGTCCCACATATAAATCCCCTCGGCGCGATCAAGCTCGGGTCGGGGTAGGCGGGATTGATAAAATAGACGACTTGCCATCTAGGTATCGTTAGCCGGAAGGGCACTGCATTCTTCGGGGATAAGGCTTACGTTCACTTTATCCCCGGCCGAAAATGGCCGGCCACTGATCATATTTATTGCCTGAAGCTGGGTGTTGCCGATGCGAACGAAGTAACGGGCCAATTGCCCTTGATAATCAACGGCTTCGACCACCGCATTGGCGGAATCGATTTTGGTTATTGACGCTTTTGTCAGGTGCAGGTTTTCTGCACGGATCATCAGTTGACCCTTTGCGGCGTCGCCCAGTGTGATCGAACGGGCAACAGGTACGCAGGTTTTTCCAAATTCAGGGGTTTCCATGATGACGCCTGTTTCATTGCGCCCGGCCACGGTTGCCGGAAGAAGGTTTGATGCCCCCAGAAAGGTTGCAACGAATTCGGATGCGGGGGTATTATATACCTCATCGGGTGCACCAATCTGTTCGACAACACCGGCACTCATCACGACGATTTTATCGGACATGGCCAGTGCCTCAGATTGATCATGGGTCACAAAAATTGTGGTTACGCCGATGCGATCTTGAATGGCTTTTAATTCAACGCGCATATCTTCGCGCAAGTTGGCATCAAGTGCCGAAAGTGGTTCGTCCAGCAGCAGCACATCCGGCTCAATAACGATGGCACGGGCCAGCGCGATACGTTGCTGTTGCCCGCCCGAAAGCTGTTGCGGATAACGGTCTTCGACCCCGGGAAGGCGTACGATATCCAGTGAGTGTCGCACCTTTTCCTGAGCGTCGGATTTTGACACCCCGCGATATTTCAAGCCGAATGCGATATTTTCACCAATGGTACGGTGTGGAAATAGTGCGTAGTTCTGAAAGACCAAGCCCAGATTACGCTTGTGAATAGGGACATTGTTGATGCGTTTGCCACCAACCACGATGTCACCATTGGTAGGATCAGCCAATCCAGAGACCATGCGCAGGATTGTGGTTTTGCCACAGCCTGAAGGGCCCAGAAGTGTGGTGAATGAGCCTTCTTCGAACACCACATTGGCATTTTTTACCGCCTGAACGGATCCGTAAGATTTCTGAATGTTGATCAGTTCAACACGTGCCATTGGCAAATATCCCAATAAAAAAGAGGAAGGGTATACGCAGGCCGCAAAATCGCGCGGCCTGCGGTATCAAGATTAAAATTAACCACCTTTGGAGACACGGTTCCACTGTTTGGTCTGCTCTTTTTCCACAGCATTCCAGACACCAGGATCGCGGAACACCAGTTTGTCGAGCTTGCCCGTCGGATCGTAGGCTGGAAGAGCCTCAATCGCCGGGGTCATCTTGACCTTGTTGGGGTCAAGCGAGGATGGGTATTTCTGACCTTCGGCCACGGCGATGGACGTTGCCGGGTCCAGCATGAAGTTCAGCAGTTCTTCGGCTTCGGCCATGGGCGAGCCCTTGAGAACAAACATGCTTTCCATCCATGCAAGGCCATTGGGCGGGTCCATATATGCAATCGGATGCCCCTGCGCTTGAAGGGCTGCAACCCGGCCTGACCATGCTTCGGTCACATAGATTTCTTCCTTGGCCAGAAGATCCATCAATTCGGCCCCCGATGACCAGTACTTCAGCACCAGATCGCGGTGTTCGCGGGCTTTTTCCCAGATCGCATCCCAATCCTTGATGTCGTTTGGGTTTTGACCAGTTTGCAAGGCCCCATACCATGCACGGTTGGCCCAATCGCCGCCCCAGCCGCCGATTTTGCCCTTCAGCTCTTTCTTCAGCAGTAGGTTTGCGCCCAGGGCTTTGGCTTCTTCTTCGGAAACATATTTGGTGTTATAGGCAATGCCGGTGGTACCATAGTCATAAGGCACAGCCGACAGGCTATCCGGTGTGATCGCCCGGAATGGATCAATAATTGCGGTCATCACGTTTTGGATGTTGGGGATATTCGCCTCGTTCAGTTTGCTGTTATAGCCCGCGTCGACCCAGCGTTTGTACCAGCTAACGCCGGATGAATGCAGGATGTTGTGGCCATCGGTGTTGCCAGCAGCCTTGACCTTGGTAAGAACCTCGGCTTCGCCGCCAAAGGTGGCATCGATCACCTTGTTGCCGGTTGCCGCTTCGTAGGGGTCAAAGGCATTTGCACGCAGTGCTTCGGACACGACGCCACCCCAGCCTTCAAAGTTCAGTTCAGTCCCGGCGGCCCGGGCTTGAGTTGCCATTGTGGTCATGATGCCACCTGACACACCTGCATAAAGGCCAGCAGCCCCCAGCAGCCCAAAGAACGAGCGTCGGTCGATATCGCCATTGCCCATACGTTCACGCAGGACTTCGTAACGTTTTGTGCTATCAATTATTTTCATTTGTTTCACTCCTTGTTGAACTTCAGTCAGATTTTCTTGCGGGAAAAATAGCGCGCCAACATACCGGCAAGAAGCGGCACACCGACGGTGATGCAGATCATCACAAAACCCAAGGCATTGATTTCGGGGCTGACTGAATTGCGTAGCATTCCGAAAATTTGGGTGGGCACGGTTTCCATCCCCGAGGGGCGCCAGAAAACCGTGGCTGTGATATTGTCGAATGAGATGGTAAATGCAAACAATGCGCCGGCAAAAACCGCTGGCAGCATTAGTGGAAACGTTACCTGAAAAAAGGTTTGCAGTGGGCTTGCGCCAAGCGATTGAGCGGCTTCTTCATAGTCGCGCCGGATGCCGGTAAGGCGGGCCTGCACCACCAACACAACAAAGGGGAGTGCGATAATCGAATGCCCCAACAACAGCAGCCCGAAAGAGCGCGGCATGTGCAGCCACCGCAAGAATATAAGCAATCCGACCGCCAGAACAGTTTCGGGCACCAGCACTGGCGTGATCAGGAATGTGGTGATCAGGTCCTTGCCGCGGAATTCGTAGCGCACCAGTGCAAGTGCGGCCAAAATGCCAAGTGTGGTCGAAATGATGGCCGTCAGCGCACCCAACATCAGCGAAGTACGAAAGGCGCGGGTTATAGCATCGTTTTCATATAGTTTCACGAACCAGCGCAGGCTGAACCCTTCGATGGGAAAGCCGCCGAACTGGGAAGAGTTGAACGCCAGAAGCAAGACCACGAGAATGGGCGCGAACATGAAGATATAGACCATAACGGTGTAGGTTTTTAAAAGACTCCAAACACGCATGATGTAATCCTACCTGAAAGCTTTTGAAAGTTGGTTCAGCCCCATCAGGCGACTGTAAAGCACCACGACCAGTCCTAGAAGGAACAGCAGGGTGAACGATAAGGTGGCCCCCATCGGCCAGTTCAGCTCGGACACGACAGCGTCGTAGATCAGGTTGCCGAATAGAAAATCACCGGGGCCGCCCAGAATTAAAGGCGTGACATAACTGCCCCCGGTCAGGACAAACACCAGCAGGCAACCCGCGGCCAGTCCGGGCATTGACAGAGGCAGTGTAACTTCGCGAAAGGCCTGCCAGGGGGTCGCGCCCAGAGTGCGCGCCGCAGGTTCGAGGTTTTCATCGATACCTTCCAGGCTGACATAAATATTGAGGATCATGTAGGGCAGGAATACATGGATGAACCCGATGATCACTGTGAATTCATTGTACATTAGTGACAGTGGGGCGTCAGTCAAACCAAGCAGGCGGAAGAGCCCGTTCAAAGCACCCTGATTGCCAAAAATATGAATCCAGCTAAGGGTGCGGATGATGAAGCTGATCCAGAATGGCAGTATAAGTAGCAACAAAAGCAACCATTTATCGCGAAATTTGGTCATCGCAATAAAATAGGCCGGGATGTAGCCTAAAATGGCCGCCAGAACGGTAACAATTACCGACAGGCGCAGCGTTTTCCAGATAGCGGTATGGTAGTAACCATCGGTCATCACCTCTTGCCAGTTGCCGAATTGGAAAGTTACGCGATCAACGGCCAAATCAACGTTTTCATAAAATGAGTAAACCAAAATGAAGGCCATAGGGATTACGACCAGTATTGTGATTGCAAACAAGGATGGCGACAGTAAAGCCCATGGTCGTTTGTCTGCGCTCTGGTCGCTTTGCATCATGATTATGTCGCACCCCCAAGGTTTACAGATTAACTATTGCATGTGGTATTAGGATTAGGCAAATTGATATTAAATATGAAAAGCATTGGTGAAATTAATGAGGCTGGATGGCGAAGAAAAATTTGTAACGCAGCTGGACTGGAATTTGCTGCGCACCTTCGTGGTAATCGTTGAAGAGGCCAGCATCACGCGTGCAGCGAACCGCCTTCTGCGCGGACAACCTGCGGTCAGTCTGGCACTGCAGCGGCTTGAGGGTGAACTCAACTGCCGCTTGATCGAACGGGACAGGGGTAGTTTCCGGCTGACTGCTGCAGGCAGCACCCTTTATAGCGAATGTGTAGATATCTACGGCGGCATTTCCCGCCTCAAAGACATCACGGCGGAGGCTACGAAGGAAATATCAGGTGAGATTTCTATTCATTTGGCCAGTCACGTCATCACGCCCATACTAGACAACCTGTTGACGGAAACCAAAGTTCTTTATCCAAAGGTCACGTTTTCGATCAAGACGGCAACAAGCGCTGATGTAACAAATTCCGTACTTGAGAAAAATGCCAGCTTTGGCATCTGTCTTGTCAACCGCCGACTGCCGGAATTGATCTATAAGGCACTTTATCGCGAGTTTTTCGGGTTCTACTGCGGCCCGCCACACAACCTGTTCGGGCGCTCGAAGCTGAAGATGGAAGACCTGCGCGATTGCGATATCGTGTCATTTGCCACTGACGATCTGAATGATGCTCTGCGTCCAGTGGCACTATTGCGTAAACAATGGGATATGGCGCAGCGTATTGTCGGGCGTTCTTCACAGTTAGAAGAGGTGCGCCGGATGATTCAGTGCGGACTAGGAATCGGGTCACTGCCCATTCATGTGGTCGAACGAGATGTGCGCGACGGTCTGCTGTGGCGTCTACCACCTTATGAAGGCCCGCCGGAGGTGGATATTTATCTGGTAACCAACTCCAAGAAAAAGCTTAATCGGGCTGAACAATTTTTCGTTGCCAGCTTGCAGGAACAGATTAGGACGATACCGATAGAGCAGCGAACCTATCCCTCGCCAGGATCAGCGTTAACCGGCTGACTACCAATTCAGAGGAAGATGCAGCATAAGATATCTCTCAAAACTGACGGTTTATCATCAATTAACCATGTACTCTGCTGGCCCGATAGTGACCGCGGGCCAACGAGGCCGCTTTCATTCAAGCATCGAATACGTGTCCAACGCCCAGTTCTATTGCTGTTTCATAAGCTAGAACCGAGACAGCAAAGTCGCCGATTGCCAAGCCACGAAACAGGAATGTGCTGCGCATTGCGGGGTCGTAATTTGCAGCTACCTCACCACGTAGAACTTCGCCCATATCGCCACGTACAAGGGCTTTGGGAATCATAGGCCTTGGGTTCGTTGCTTCTTGGGCGTGGTCGTCAATATAGGCCGCTTCAAATGCATCCAACGTTTCAGGTTTCCACGGAATTCCAAGATCAGCGATTGTAGCGAATGCACCGGGCTTCAACCAACGCGCATCCAAGAACGGCGCTGTCTCGTAAGATAATGTGATTGATGACACGATAAGATCAGCTCCCTCGATTGCATCTTTTGCCGACGGGTAAACTGTGGACTTTAATCCTAGGGCTCTTGCCATCTCACTAAGTTTGTCGATATTTGTCTGGCCACGCCCGACCAATCGAATCTCAGTTAACGGAAAAAGCGTATTATAGGCACTTAAGTGACTGCGCGCCTGCACGCCACATCCAATGAACGCAATACTGGATGAGGCGGGATTGCCTAACCGCCGCGCCATCACGGCACTTAGCCCGGCCGTGCGAACCGCTGTTATCCAGTTTCCACCCAAAACAGCGCGCAGCAACCCGGTTTCACTGTCCAGTAATATTATCGACGCCTCTATCCCGTTAAGTCCCCTTGCGGGATTGTGTGGGCTGACCATTGCGGCCTTGATGACCGTGTATCGCGGTGTGTCTGCAACGGAGAGCGTTGTCATCATATACCGGCCATCCCCGGGCATTAGGGCCGATTTCGGGACAGTCCACAATTGGCGTCTGGCTTGGGCGGCAAAAGCTTCCTCAATGCTGTCCGCAATATGGCTCGGTGAAATATTGAGACCCTTCAAGAGTTCTTCGCTCAGATAAACAACTTGATGATTTGCAGTCATTCCCCCCCCCTTTGCCTATTCCAGGCATTCTATCTGCCTGCTACAAAGTTGCAAACCCCGGCTGTGTTAGGTGCTTTTATGGCCAGTACCAAAGAGGATTGTTCTGCTTTAGAGGCGAATGTTGGCAAAACGCATAAGTGCCTATTGATCGCCTTAGTGTGAACGACAGTTTTATCCGAACAATCGCCATTGGCTGACTTGCCGAAGTTGAAGATAGGGCTGTGCCGGGCCATTGGGAAGGCGATTTGATCGCAGGTTCTGGCAACAGCTTCATTGCCACGTTAGTTGAACGCCATACGCGTTTTGTGATGCTGGCAAAGGTTGGCAACAAGGACAGTCACAGTGTCATTCAAGCGTTGATCAAGCAGTCACGCAAATTACCCAAAGAGCTGTACCACTCACTAACATGGGATCGTGGAACGGAGATGGCAGGACACAAAAAGTTCACCTTGGCGACAGATATTGACGTGTACTTGTGCGAACCACATAGCCCTTGGCAACGCGGCACCAACGAAAATACCAACCGCCTACTGCGACAGTACTTCCCAAAAGGCACAGATT
>JAJFHY010000096.1 GCA_021775375.1 Amylibacter sp.
ATTTGATATCATGTACGGTAAGGGCATCTCTAAACGTGGCGAATTGATCGATTTGGGCGTAAAGGCCGGTTTGGTCGAAAAGTCCGGTTCGTGGTTTTCCTACGGTGATGAACGCATCGGACAGGGCCGTGAAAACGCCAAAAACTATCTGAAAGAAAACCCCCGCATGGCACTGGATATCGAAGATAAAATCCGCGCCGCGCACGGGCTGGATTTTGACATGTCGTTTGAAGAGGCAAAGCTTGCCAAAAAAGACGACGAGGACGCGGTTGTAGAAGCTTAAATCACAGTAAACAGTAAATTGAATGAATAGGGGTCAGGGCCATGCCTTGACCCTTTTTTTGTGGATTTTAAACTGACTGGCAGGAAAAGAACTTTACAGAGTTCAGAAATCATGGCTTGTTTTTTCGTGCAATGAGGGACGTAATACATTGGAATTCAATATCTGGCTGGCATTCGTTGCTGCATCAACCACCTTGCTGATTATCCCCGGCCCAACAATTCTGTTGGTATTAAGCTATGCTCTAAGTCAGGGGCGGCAAGTGGCTTTGGCAACAGCTGCGGGTGTGGCACTGGGCGATTTCATTGCAATGACAGCATCGTTAATGGGCTTGGGCGCATTGGTTTTGGCGTCTTCCGAGTTGTTTATCAGCCTGAAATGGATTGGTGCTGCCTATCTGATCTATCTGGGAATAAAGTTGTTTAGAAGCGCCTCATCCGCAAGCCTTGGTAACATAGGCGCAAATGCGGTTTTACCTGCAAGGGGTGTGTTTAGCCATGCCGCAACTGTAACCGCGCTAAACCCGAAATCAATTGCATTCTTTATCGCTTTTGTGCCGCAATTCATGCACCCCGAAAATCCACTATTACCACAGTTCATTATATTAATTGCGACTTTTGTCACTTTGGCAGCCCTGAACGCATTGGCTTATGCACTTATGGCAGATCGCATGCGCGCGCGTATAGAGCGACCTTCGGTCATTGCAGGTTTATCGCGATTTGGAGGTTGCACCTTGATTGCCATGGGCATTATGACGGCAACATTCAGACGTATCAGCGCATGAGGGAAGATATGAACCAAGTTACCATGGCAGAATTGCAAGCGGCTTTGCCAAACGTTCTTGCGGCACCTAAGGATAATGCACCGATTGAACAATTATGTTTGCGCCCGGATTTCGGGGAACGTAATTTCGTTGATGAAATGCAGTTGACCAAAGAGTTTGGTATCCCCGGTGAACGCTGGAACTATGCGCCTTGGCTCAAGTATGAGGATGGCACAACCGACCCACGTATTCAGGTGTCAATTTTGGGAACGCGGGTTTTGGATCTGGTTTGGCGTGATCGGGAAAATACACCGCATCCCGGCGACAGTTTTATGGCTGATATGGATTTTTCGCATGCGAATATGCCGGTAGGGACATTGCTGAATATTGGCAGCGCCACATTGCGTGTCTCTGACAAGTTCAATGATGCCTGTGTGAAATGGAAAGTGCGCTACGGTAAGGATGCCAAGGACTGGATTGTGGTGCCTGAAAATATAACCCACCGTTTGCGCGGTGTGTTATGCGAAGTGGTAAAAGATGGCTGGGTGAAAACCGGCGATCTTATCCAAAAGGCGTAAGCGCCTGTAGACACCCCCCAAAGCCTTGGTTAAAACGCATTAAACCAGACCAGCGGAATAGCACATGACCAGCGTAAATGACATTCGTTCAACATTTCTGAACTTCTTTGAAAAAAACGATCATCAGATCGTTCAAAGCTCACCTTTGGTGCCGCGCAATGACCCGACTTTGATGTTCGTGAACTCCGGCATGGTGCAGTTCAAGAACCTGTTCACAGGGCAGGAGAAGCGTGATTATGTGCGTGCTACATCGGCGCAAAAATGTGTGCGCGCTGGTGGCAAGCACAATGATCTGGACAATGTGGGGTACACCGCGCGCCATCATACTTTTTTTGAAATGCTGGGTAACTTTTCCTTTGGCGATTATTTTAAGGAACAGGCAATTATGCATGCTTGGGATTTAATCACCAAGGATTTCGGCGTTGATAAAGACCGGCTTTATGTCACGGTTTATCACACCGATGACGAAGCGGCGGGTATCTGGAAAAAATACGCGGGCCTGCCCGATGATCGCATCATCCGTATTGCGACGGACGACAATTTCTGGCGTATGGGGCCAACCGGGCCTTGCGGGCCATGTACCGAGATATTCTATGACCACGGAGACCATATTTGGGGCGGCCCGCCCGGCAGTCCGGAAGAAGACGGTGACCGGTTTATCGAAATATGGAACCTCGTGTTCATGCAAAACGAGCAATTCGCTGATGGCACAATGGTGCCGCTGGACATGCAATCCATTGATACGGGCATGGGGATCGAACGCATCGCAGCTCTGATGCAGGGCAGCCATGACAATTACGAAACCGATCTGTTTAAAGACCTGATCGAAGCCTCCGCGCAGGCCACGGGCGTTGACCCTTATGGCGATAAAAATGTGCACCACCGTGTGATTGCTGACCATTTGCGCTCGACATCTTTTCTGATCGCGGACGGGGTTTTACCATCCAATGAGGGGCGCGGATATGTGCTGCGCCGCATTATGCGCCGCGCTATGCGCCACGCGCATTTACTGGGTGCAAAGGATCCGGTCATGCACCGTTTAGTGCCTGCATTGGTTGCGCAAATGGGGCAGGCGTACCCTGAATTGACCCAAGGCCAGTCAATGATCGAAGAGACATTGTTGCTGGAAGAAACCCGTTTCAAAATCACGCTGGATCGTGGGTTGAAATTGCTGGATGACGAGGTTTCGGGTCTATCCAAAGGCGGATCTTTATCGGGTGATACTGCGTTTAAACTTTATGACACTTACGGGTTCCCGCTGGATTTGACACAAGACGCCTTGCGCGAAAAAGGGCTGGAGGTTGACACCAACGGTTTTGACGCCGCCATGGCAGAGCAAAAAGCCAAGGCGCGTGCGGCTTGGGCCGGCACCGGGCAATCGGCTGATGAAAGCATATGGTTTGATGTGGCTGATAAGCATGGGCTGACCGAGTTTTTGGGCTATGACACGGAAATCGCCGAAGGGCAAGTCGTTGCAGTCGTTACAGACGGGGCTATGGTTGAACATGCGGACAAGGGTGCCGATGTGGAAGTGGTGTTGAACCAAACACCATTTTACGCGGAAAGCGGCGGGCAAATCGGGGATAGCGGTGTTCTGAAAACCGATAGTGCTACAGTCCAAATTACAGACGTAAAGAAAAAGGCCGGTGTTTTCGTTCATTTAGGTACGGTAACCAAAGGCACGCTTACGGAGGGGGCCGCAGCAGAGCTTGTGGTAGACCACGCGAAGCGTTCCGCCATTCGCCATAGCCATTCGGCCACGCATCTGTTGAACGAAGCCTTGCGCGAAACATTGGGCACCCATGTGGCGCAACGTGGTTCTTTGAATGCAGCAGACCGTTTGCGGTTTGATTTCAGCCATGCAAAAGCCATGACGGATATTGAACTGGCAAAGGTCGAGGCGGATGTTAATGACTACATTCGCCAGAACACACGGGTTGAAACCCGCATTATGACGCCTGATGAAGCGCGGGATTTGGGTGCGCAAGCTTTGTTCGGTGAAAAATACGGTGATGAAGTCCGTGTGGTATCAATGGGAACGTTGGATGGTTCAGGCAAAGGAATGGATCAAAATACATATTCACTGGAACTTTGTGGTGGAACGCATGTTAACCAGTTGGGTGAAATCGGATTGTTTGCACTATTGGGTGAAAGTGCAACTGCATCGGGCGTACGCCGTATTGAAGCATTAACCGGTACTGAAGCATTGTCGCATCTTAAGGGACAATCCAGCGCTTTGGCTGATATTGCAGGAACACTTAAGGCAAAGCCCGAAGATGTCGCAATCCGTGTGCAAGCCTTGCTGGATGAGCGCAAAGCTTTGCAAAACGAAGTTGCTGAACTCCGCCGTGCTGTTGCTATGGGCGGCGGCGGGCAATCGGCGGATGCCGAAGAAATTGCCGGTGTGCCGTTCTTTGCACAAGTGCTCAGCGATGTGCCGGGCAAAGATTTACGTGGGTTGATCGATGAACATAAAAACCGGCTTGGCTCGGCTGTGATACTGCTGATTTCAGATGCGGGCGGCAAAGCGGCGGTGGCTGCGGGTGTGACAGGCGATCTGACAGACAAGATAAGTGCTGTGGACGTTGTGAAAGTGGCTGCAACCGCACTTGGTGGTAAGGGCGGCGGTGGTCGCGCGGATATGGCACAGGCGGGCGGGGCAGATGCCGCAAACGCAAAACAGGCGGTTGAGGCCGCACGAAACCTATTGGGAGAAATATAAATGGTAGCTTATTGCATGGTGCATATTGATGTGAACAACGATGCTGAATACGCGAAATATGCAGCACTTGCGGGACCGGCAGTGGCTAAATACGGCGGTGAATTTCTGGCGCGTGGCGGTAACGCAGTGACCAAAGAAGGCCCGACACGCGCGCGTAACGTGATCATCAAGTTCAAGGATTTTGAAACTGCAAATACGTTTTACGACGGGCCGGAATATCAAGAAGCCTTGGCATTTGCTTTGGCAGAGGGTGTGTCTACTCGTGAATATACCATCGTAGAAGGTATATAATGAACCGAGCCGATGTTTGGTTGGTATCTTTTACAAAACTGGCGGGGCAATCCGCCGGTTTTTTATTCTAATGTGAGCTGCTGTTTGAAAACAGGTTAAGCACAACCACACCTGCTATGATTAGCCCCATTCCAATGTATGCAGCAATATCAAGACTTTGCTTGAAAACGATTAATCCGATTAACGCGATAAAGATTATCCCTAAACCTGACCATACCGCGTAAACTACGCCAATAGGCATGTATCGCAAAGTCAGCGCAAGAAAATAAAATGCCCCGGCAAAACCGATAATAACACCAAGACTTGGCCAGAGTTTAGTAAATTCATTGCTGGATTTTAGGCACGCTGTACCAAAGGTTTCAAAGATCACAGCAATGATCAGGTAGACGTATTGAATTGGCATGTTGTTTTTCCACAAAAAAGGGCGGCCATTTTGGAGCCGCCCTGAAATGCTAGTCTGTATTTACTTATCCAACCAGTGCTTTGTTCAGGTTTTCGTCGATTTTTTCCAAGAAACCTTCAGTGGTAAGCCAACTCTGGTTCGGGCCAACCAATAGGGCCAGGTCTTTGGTCATATTTCCTGTTTCAACCGTATCCACGATGACTTTTTCCAGTGTTTCTGCAAAACGCATCAATTCGGCGTTATCATCAAGTTTCGCGCGGTGTTTCAAACCACCCGTCCAGGCATAGATAGAAGCGATAGAGTTGGTCGATGTCGCTTCGCCTTTTTGATGTTGACGATAGTGACGTGTGACTGTCCCGTGGGCAGCTTCCGCCTCTACAATTTTTCCATCCGGGGTCATTAGCTGTGATGTCATCAGGCCCAATGATCCATAACCCTGTGCAACCGTATCTGATTGCACATCGCCATCGTAGTTTTTACAGGCCCAGACATATCCGCCTGACCATTTCATTGCAGCGGCAACCATATCATCGATCAGGCGGTGTTCATACCAGATGCCTGCTTTTTTGAATTGTTCTTCGAATTCGTTTTCGTATACTTCCTGAAAGATGTCTTTGAAGCGGCCGTCATAGGCTTTCAAAATGGTATTTTTGGTTGACAGATAAACCGGCCACCCAAGATTTAAGCCGTAATTCAGAGATGCGCGGGCGAAATCATAGATTGATTTGTCCAGATTATACATTGCCATTGTGATACCGGAACTTGGCGCATCAAACACTTCGCGTTCAATCACGGTACCGTCTTCGCCTTCGAATTTCAGGGTAAGTTTACCAGCACCCGGGAAAAGAAAGTCCGTAGCTTTATACTGATCACCATATGCATGGCGCCCCACAACGATGGGTTTTGTCCACCCCGGGACCAAACGCGGCACATTTTGGCAAATGATCGGTTGGCGGAAAATTACACCACCCAGAATGTTGCGGATAGTGCCGTTCGGGCTACGCCACATCTTTTTCAGGCCAAATTCTTCGACACGTGCTTCATCCGGGGTAATGGTGGCGCATTTAACGCCTACACCGTATTTTTTAATCGCTTCAGCCGCGTCTATTGTTATCTGGTCGTCGGTTTCATCGCGCATTTCCATGCCAAGATCGTAGTATTTCAGATCCACATCCAGATAAGGCAGGATTAGCTTTTCTTTGATAAAATGCCAGATGATGCGGGTCATTTCATCGCCGTCTAATTCAACGATTGGATTGTCTACTTTGATCTTGGTCATGTGAAACCTCTGTTTTGGAATTGGAACTTGGGGCCTGATAGCCTATCTGCAAGCAAATGGAAAGAGCGGTATACAAGAGTATACTGAATTTATGATATGCAGAGCGACTTGCACTTGAATTGCGCCCAGCGTATCACGCCTAACATATAATTTGGAGCCCAAAATCACATGTCAGGTACAGATCATGCCCTCGCCGCTGAATGGTCGGGGCCACAGCCCAGCATTATCCTTGTTAAGCCGCAAATGGGTGAGAATATCGGCGCTTCAGCGCGTGCGATGTATAATTTCGGGCTGGAATGGATGCGCATTGTTGCCCCACGTGACGGATGGCCCAACCAAAAAGCCACAACAATGGCATCCGGGGCTGCACGGGTTCTGGATCAGGTGCGACTGACGGATACAGTTTCAGAGGCTTGTGATGATTTGCATTATGTTTTCGCCACTACGGCACGCAACCGGGATTTGACCAAACCCGTGATGACACCCGAACGGGCAATGGCGCATACGCGGGCTTTAATAGGTGAGGGCAAAAAAGTGGGTATTATGTTCGGGCCGGAGCGGGCAGGGCTGGCCAATGAGGATGTGGTGCGGGCAAATGCGCTGATTTCAGTACCGGTGAACCCGGCATTTGCTTCGCTTAATCTGGCGCAATGCGTGTTGCTCTTGGCTTATGAGTGGCGCAGGCAAGGCGCTGATGTGTCACCCGAAGCAATGGCAATGGCCGGCACGGATTTTGCCACAGGTATCGAGGTTGAAAAATTGTCGGAACGGTTGGCAGAGCGGTTGGATGAACGCGGATTCTTTTGGCCCGAGGACAAAGCGGAAAGCTTGCGTTTAAACCTGCGCAACCTTTTATCGCGCATGGCCCTGACGGGTGCGGATGTGCGCACATTGCACGGTGTATTCCGATCCTTGGTTAAAAAGACGCAGGATGACTAGCGGTTCTTGTTTGAACAATGGAATACCCATAGATTACCGCCAAACGGAGACACTCCTATGAGTAAAAAGCGTAGTATTTTCGAAGATGTATCCAGTGATACACCAAAGCAGGTCACGCCAAAGGGCGGATTGATCGATAAGGGCAGCAGTGGCGCACGCAAAGGCGTGTCAGTTTGGTTGATGATCTTGTTTGGAATAGTTGCTTTGATAATCGTCGTGGGTGGTTTAACCCGCCTGACTGACAGTGGCCTTTCGATTACTGAGTGGGCATTGGTTAAAGGGGCCATCCCTCCGATGAATGATGTGGATTGGACTATAGTGTTCGAAAAGTATAAGAAATCACCTGAGTTCTTACTGCAAAATGCAGGAATGATGTTGGAAGAGTTCAAGAAAATTTACTGGTGGGAATGGAGTCACCGTCAATTGGGTCGCTTTGTTGGCCTTGTATGGGTGGTTGGGTTCATCTTTTTCGCGATCACAAAACGTATTCCCAAAGGCTGGCATCCGCGCTTGATTTTCATCGGCTTTTTAGGGGGTTTGCAAGGGGCTATTGGCTGGTGGATGGTCTCATCCGGCCTAACAGGGCGGATGGTTGATGTGGCCTCTTACCGGTTGGCCACGCATCTGGGGCTGGCTTTTATTATTCTGGGCACTATCGCGTGGTATATTTGGTTATTGCGTCGCAAGGAGACTGATTTGTTCCAGGCCCGCAGGCAGGCAGACCCCGGACTTGGGCGTTTAGGTAAAATCCTGCTGATCCTGACTTTTGCCCAAGTGTTGCTTGGGGCGTTGGTTGCCGGCATTGACGCGGGACGCGGATATGTCGATTGGCCGATGATGAACGGCGAATTCCTACCTTCGGAAAGTTTCGACTATGAACCGTTCTGGACAAACTTTTTTGAAAACCCTGCATTGGTACAATTCAATCACCGTATGTTGGGCTATATCGTGTTCATTGTCAGCGTATTTGTTTGGATTAAAAGCCGCAGCTCAGCTTTGATTTCGGTAAAACGCGCATTCGATTGGGTGTTGGTGGCGGTGTTTGGGCAAGTTGTTCTTGGTATTGTAACAATTTTATACGCGTCCCCCTGGAATATTGCTATTATACATCAGGTCGGCGCCGTTTTCGTGGTTATATTAATGTTAAGAGCCTGCTTTGAAGCGGCTTATCCAAAGGTTCAAAGCTTGAAGTAATTCTGGAGAGAGGCAAATGGTGGAAAATATTATCGTAGTTGGCGGCGGTATAGTCGGCGCTTCTATCGCATATCATCTTGCTTCAAACGGGGCAAAGGTCACCATCCTTGAAAAATCGATCCCTGCAAGCGGGGCAAGTAGTAAATCTTTTGGCTGGATTAATGCAAATGCGGCCGAGACAAAAAGTTACTATAAGCTGCGTCGCGCTGCGATTTTCGATTATCTTGACTTATGTGAACGCATAAAACTGGAAACCGCCGTCAAATGGGATGGCAGCCTGTGGTGGGAAGATCAGGGACAGGATCTGATTGATCAGGCAAGTGTTTTGGCGGAATATGGCTATGAAGCCAAGATAATTGATGCAGCGCGTTTTGCCGCGTTGGAACCAAATATCGCGAATCCCCCTGAAAAATGTATTTTTGGCCAGATAGAAGGGTCTGCTGACGGGGCTGAAATGGTGCGGCTCTTATTGGCGGAGGCCACGAAATTCGATGCTCATGTAGTTGCCGGATGTCACGTTTCGGGATTTTTACGGAAAGGTAACCGTATAGAGGGTGTCGAGACCAATTTTGGTAAAATGCGGGCAGACAAGGTTGTTGTTGCTACAGGTGCCTGGTCGCAAAAGCTGCTGGAATGTGCCGGTATTAACCTGCCGATGGATAACAAAACGGGGGTGATTGTTCATACCTTGCCGGTAGATCCCGTAATCAATCATCTTATATTATCGCCGGACATTCATTTTCGACAGGATAATTCGGGCCGCATTATATTGGGTGAAATTTTCAGTGGCGAGGGGCTGAATGAAGCCAAGGCTGAAAGCCCCATTGATTTTGCACAAAAAATGCTGGTGCGGTTGAAGGAACGATTGCCTGATGTAGCGGATTTGACGGTTGATCGCATAAATGTTGGTATGCGGCCGGTCCCGCTGGACGGTTTGCCGGCTGTTGGTGTTCCGAACGGTTTAAGTGGGATTTATGTAGCGGTGATGCATAGCGGCATAACGCTTGCGCCCCTGATCGGACGGCTGGTTGCCCAAGAAATGCTGGAAGGACAGGATGCCGGCGCGCTATCAGATTTTCGCCCGGACAGGTTTAGCTAACAGTTGATCCGTTCTTGATCTTACGGGTTTTTCCAAGTTGCATCGCGCTTTTCCAAGAAAGCGGCAACACCTTCGGCAGTATCTTTATACATCATGTTAGTTGCCATAACTTCGCCTGTATAAGCGTAAGCTTGGTCAATAGGCATTTCAATTTGCTCGTAAAATGCATGTTTCCCGATCTTAACGGCTTTCCCGAGTTTGCCCGCAACAGTTTGCGCAAGCTTCAGGGTTTCGGCCTCTAATGCGTCCAAGGGGACAGTTGTGTTGATCAGGCCCAGGTT
>JAJFHY010000097.1 GCA_021775375.1 Amylibacter sp.
CGGCCGAAAATCCCACCGTCGTAGCGGGTTTGGCGGCCAAACCTTACAGAAAAACCTTTTTCTTTTGACTCTATGTCGCCGTAAGCGCGTGAAAATCTTAATCTATTGTCAGCACTGTCTTCAAAACTAAATTCATAGTCACCAGCTGCACGCCACTCTAAATTATAGTTCTCGGTGTTAAAGGTGCCATAAGCGTCTAATGTAGTTACGAGTGAATTTTGAAAAATCACATCATCTTCATCTACCACACCGATCTCGAATTCTCTAAAACGTGTTACGCCTTCATTGAAGTAATAGAATTGAGATAATGTTGCGTTAAAAGTAGATTTTTCTACTGGTTGTTCGGTTGCAATTCCACCACGATTAAGATCGGAAGCGCGCGGTATGCTGCGCACACCCGGTGTGGGTCTGAATTCGCCGTCAGGTCCGATGTTATCTGCCCTTGCTTCACGCAGTTTTTCTGGTGGTGCTGCCTCAGCGGTAAGGATTGCAGCCAGGCGCTGTCGAACGCGATCTGCGCCTTCATTATCAGGATATTTCTGCAGATAGATTTCGTATTCTGCCTTGGCGTGGGCTAACTGTCCGTTTCGTTCGCGCACGACACCCAGCAATTCTTGTGCATCGGCACTGCGCTTGTGTTCTGGTAAGCCAGTAAGTTTAGTTAAAAGCTGTGTCGCTTTGCGGTAGTTCTGCTCGGTGATTGCAACTCTTGCCAATGCAAAAGTAAGTTCCACTTCATCTTTCTCTCCATCAATTGATTGTGTAGCAATATCACCTGGGCGTAGCCTGTCGGGTAAACCAATTGTAGTGGTCTCTGTATCGGGAATATCTGGTGTTCTATTTGTTTCGGTTGATGCTGTAACACAAGAATTTGATCCAGCTTCGGATATGTCTGAAATAACAATTGAGTTATCACCGGATTGATTAACATGCACACTAACAGGCTGCGAAAAACGTAAACTTAGAATAGGGGCAACATTGCTTGCACCCATTTCAACAACAACACCTCCCATACCGGGAATATTTAAATCAAAATGTGAACCGGACTGATCCGATGGGCCTTTGTCCGCTGTTGCGTCTAAATCACTTCTGAGACGAATAGAAAGTAGCTTTCCATCATTTGAAATAAAATGCGAAGTATATCGAAGCGGAACGTTGAAACCAAAGAAAACCGCAGGGCAGCTTGTTTCACTGCCACCTATAACTTGTGCACGGCTGATATATTTTCTGGTTTGCGCCAGAAATGATAGGGTGCTCAATAAAAGTATGCCTGTACTGAAACCGAGAATTTTTATGAACTGTGCAGTCCAATATTCTAACTTATTCAATTAAAAATCCCCATCAGTTGACCTGTGCTCGTTATTGCGTCTCTTTTTAATCGTTGTCAGGGTTGAATCTGTGTAGACATGACATGATCCAGCGCAATCACGCAGCTCATCGACACGGTAAAATACTGTATTTGGGTTTTCGTATTTCTTATGAGGCCCAGGTTTATACTCATTGGCATGGCACCCAGCACAATCCGGCCTGTATGCTGGGAAACGCCAAGCGGACGCTTCAGAATTACCAATATGGCAATCTGCGCAGTCTCTTGCATTGTGCCCTGATGGGAATGCAGCTGAAGAATGCGAAAATCTGACTGTTGTCCAGTTGGTTGTACTGTGACACGTGTCACATTGTTGATTGGTCTGGAAATGCCCGTTTGGCTTGCCTGTTGCTTTTACACCATTATGGCAACTGGAACAGCTTCCTGTAACTTCGTTATGATCGAAGCGTACATTGGTCCAGTTTGTCGTTACGTGACAACTATCACATGAGTTTGATGATAATATGTGCGCTGTATTCTTACCTGTGGCAACCGTACCGTTATGGCAAGTTACACAAGTGCCGGATACGGCGTTGTGATCAAAGCGCACATTTGTCCAACTTGTCGTAACATGGCAGTCATCACAGGTGTTGGACGAGGGAATATGGGTGCTGTGCTTACCTAACGCAGTGACACCGTTGTGGCAGGTGGAACAGGCGCCATTAGTTGCATTGTGGTCGAAACGCACGGAGGTCCAGTTGGTGGTGACGTGGCAATCATCGCAGGTGTTGGCGGACGGGATGTGGTTGGCTGACTTGCCGGTTGCGGTGACGCCGTTGTGACAGGTTGAGCAGGCGCCGTTGACCGAAGCGTGGTCAAAGCGCACGGAGGTCCAGTTGGTGGTGACGTGGCAATCGTCGCAGGTGTTGGATGTCGGGATGTGATTGGCTGACTTGCCGGTTGCGGTGACGCCGTTGTGACAGGTGGAGCAGGCACCGTTGACCGAGGCGTGGTCACAGCGCACGGAGGTCCAGTTGGTGGTGACGTGGCAATCATCGCAGGTGTTGGCGGACGGGATGTGATTGGCTGACTTGCCGGTTGCGGTGACACCGTTGTGACAGGTGGAGCAGGCGCCGTTGACCGAGGCGTGGTCAAAGCGCACGGTTACCCAATCAGAAGTAACGTGACAGGCATCACATCTGTTTGTGGTTGCGATGTGATTGATGCTCTTGCCGGTGGCAGCCTTGCCATTGTGGCAGTCACTACAGTTACCGGTTGCATTTGTGTGATCAAATGCAAAAGCTGTCCAGTTATTTGTGCTGTGACATTGTGAACATGTATTCCCAGAGGGGGGGTGTGTTACCGACCTTCCGCTCGCGATCCCATTATTATGACATCCTACGCAAGTGGTAGGTGTATTTGTCAAATTACCATTAACATGACATCCATCACAGGTAACACCGGAGTGGGCGCCGTTTAGTGGAAAGTTGGTTGCATTGTGGTTGAAGTCGATAATTGGTGATGCTGATTGGCTTGTGTCTTGTGAAAATACTGCTGCAGTCAAAGAGAACATCAACACTAAACAAAGCAATGAAAAATAAGCAGATTTCAGGGCTATAGAGATGAAGCATACCTTGTTATGCGATATTGGCAGATGCTTATCAGAGAGCACATCTTCTGGTAAGGTGCCTACATAACGAAATAGGCTACATTGACGCAAAGATTTAAGCATACGAATGTATTATGCAGTTTTTACGGGTGTAAACTTCAAATTCCAAGCTAGACCCTCCTGCACGGCTGCTTAAGCTAATCGTTTCGCCCCCAAATTTTATTTGGGTGTTTTAATACTCACGTAAATTACTTGTTGTGTTTCAACTGAAAACCGCCATGTTGCCCACCTCAACAGTCTCCATATTTGTAACAAACGCGTATGCTATATAATCAGCATGAACCGATCACGATTATCGGTCAATAAACTGGGGTTTATACGTAAAACTATGCCGGAATTAAACTGTGGTTTATTTTTAGATATGATATTGTATGGGGAAATATGAAACAGCGGGGCTGAGAAAAAGAGTTTTTGTATTTGACTAAAGCGCGATAGGTTTAGATAGGGCCAACTCGGGGATTGGAGTGGTTTTTCAGTTCGTGCCGTGGGATTTACGAGTTATAACCCTGATACATATCTGAATGAGTTCCAATTATTGTTAATACTCCAATGAGCAGTCTTATCTACCCCGACGTCGAAATACGAAACGGCAGAGATAAAACCGGCGACGCCGATAAAGCAGCGAGCCGCCTTTGCAACTGTCGAGATAGAACTTGTATCTTTCATCTCCAACGATTTCGATAGCCCGTTCGCGGTTGGCCCTGAGCCCCTTTGCCCACTCTGCCAAGGTCCTACCGTAGTCTTCGGGGCGATTTTCCATCGACACGAGTTCCAAATGTGGATGCGCCGCCTCGATCACCTCGGCAATTTCGGGCAGATCGCTTTCCGGGAAAATCTCGTGGATGCGGTTCATGTCCCGCTCGGTCTGGCCGACATCGCCCCAGGTCATTGTTTGCAGTGAAAACCGCCCGTCGCGCGTCATCCATTCAGCGCAGCGCCGAAACAGTTCGGAATAGGTTTCCAGTCGCTCTTCGCGCGGAATGCCGGGTTTTACGAAATGCTCAAATGCACCGACGCTGATGATCGAGTCGTACGGTTTGTCGGGTTGGTGATGTTCATAGCTCTGCAGTGCGGCTGAAACATTGGGGAGCCCGAGCGAAGAGATGTACTTTTGTTGTAGCGGGCTGAGCGTGAGGCCATGTGCCGATCCTGCCCCGCGCAGTTCGACGCTGGATTTCAGCAATGTACCCCAGCCGCATCCGATATCAAGCATCCGGTGACCTTGTCCGACTTGGGCGGCATTCAAGTGATAGTTAATCTTGTCAAGCTGCGCTTCGTCCAAGGTCATGTCCGGACGGGTAAACCGTGCCGCAGTATAGGTCATGCTTTTGCCGAGCCAAAGCGCGAAGAATTCCGCGGGCATGTCATAGTGAAACTCTATGGCTTCTCGAGAGGCACCGGTATTTATCTCGGTCATTTGAACCCTCCATCCAAAGCCAGTGTGTTCATGCGTTGGGCAATGGTTGCAATGCTATGGTCGTATTCGAGGAAATCATCGGGCAAAGGAATGTTGGCTTCAGCCTCTATGCGGTCAGTCAGCCAAACGGCACCAAGCGAGTCGATGCCCATTGTTTCCACGGTATCCGCTCCGGTGATTGGCCCCGCCACCAGATGTTTCGGCAGGTCCTCTTCCTTGGCCAGTTCGCGCAAAATGCCGATCACACGTTCTTCGGTCCAATTCGTACCACTCTGTTGATCCATTAAACCATTCCCTTCTGATAAAGCGCCGCAGCCTTCTGGCGCATAAGTTTTCCGCTTGAGGTGCGCGGCAATCGCCCGCCTTTTGCGTTTCTGATCACATCGACTTGCAGACCCAGTTCCCGCGTGACTTCCGCTGCCACCTTACGAGCTTGCTCGTCACTCCAGTTACGGCTCTCGACAAGCAAAACAATTTCTTCCTTGCCAATATCCGGGCGCGGGCAGGCAAAGGCTGCGGCCCTACCTGTTCTAAGGTTCAGGGCGTCCTCTGCAATGGCCTCGACCACAGGTGCAGGAAAGCTCTCCGCACCACGTTTAAGCACATCCTTGATACGCCCTGTTATGTATAAGCGTCCAGCATCTTCGAACCCCAGATCGCCAGTGTCGAACCAGCTGTCTGGTGCGAAACTCTCCAGTCCCAAATATCCCTTCATCACAGACGGGCCGCGCACCATGATCCGGCCTTGATTGCCGGGAATAACTGGCGTTTCGTCCTCTTCGACAATCTGCAAGTCGATGCCCGATAAAGGTGGTCCACAGGAAATGAATCCATTTTGGATCATCCGGGTTTCGCCCGGAATACCACACGAGATTCCGACCACAGTTTCTGACATCCCATAGGTCGGTTGCAGAACGTCCTTGACCAGACCTGCAGCAGCATATGTGTCCTCAAAATCCTTGAGCACACTGGGGAACACCATTTCGCCGCCAATCCATGCGTAACGCCACGAGCTAAGATCGAGGTTCTGTGCCTTTCTGCGGGCCAGCAGCTTGAGCGCTGTGGGGGGGGCTGTCGTGACCGTGCCGCGATAGCGCGAGATTGTTTCCAGCCAAGAAGTGGGACGGCGCACAAAATGGTCTGTATCCATCAGCACGATGTCGGCACCGCAGCTGAGTGGCAGAAGGACTGCCATAAGCCCCATGTCGTGGTAAAGCGGCGCCCAGGACACCATACGGTCGGACGGGGTCAAATCGGTTCTCTCAACGATGGCGTCTAGGTTGGCCATCAACTGGCCAAAGCTAACCACGGCACCCTTGGCCCCACCAGTGCTGCCAGAGGTGAACTGGACAAAGGCCATGTCGTCCGGTTCCCGTCCGGCAACCAGTGCGCCCGGGTCAACGCATTCGTTCACATTCGCATCCAGCCTAGGCAGTTCGAGTACATCGACGGCCCCGGCCAAAACATCGGGCAGCTCGGTGCCGTTACCCTTGAGCAAAAGCCTTGGCTGTAGCACTGACCAAACGTCATCGACCCTAAGCTGTGATCGTTCCGTGTTCGAGCGCCCGGCAAACGAGGGCAGAACACAAAAAGCGGCCCCCGCCGCCCAACATCCGAACATCGCGGCTACCAGATTTTCGCCCTCAGTCAGCCACATTGCAACGCGATCACCGGGCAAAACCCCGTGCGATTTCAATAGATCGGCAATCAGGGCGGCGCGTCCAGCGACGATCTTGCCGGGAACATCCCGTCCCTCTGGGCAGGATTTACCAACAAATGTGAAATTTTCCGGCCAGAAGAAATTCACGTAACGAAACCTTTTATGTAAAATTGCGAAGCCTTTGGAATAAAATCCAAAATCCCCGCGAACATGCCCGTTTCCTGTTATGTGTTCAACAAAAATTTCGACTGCGGCATGACAATATTGTGATAGCAGATCATAACCTTGGCATCATCTCTGCCTGGGAACGTCCGCTACTGAATAGCCGCGTCAGGTGATCTGATTGATCGCATCAATCTTGAATTCTGCGGGTAAATCAGGTCGTGTCATTGAATTTCCCTTGCCTCATTTTTAAGGGACAAGGCACCTATAATTCTAGGGGCTATTAAATTGTTATGAAGCAATATCATGGGCAGACATTCTATGCATTTGATACACGATGCAAAGCCACTCCTAAATAACATTGTTACAAAAGCCATCTATCAATTCACAAAACTTCACTGTGCGAAAATAACAATTGACGTCTAGGCGAAGTATGCATTTGGTGGCGCAAAGGCTATGCAAATTTGGATAGCGACTACATGTCAAAGGGTCATCGAGATGTCTGATAAACGAAAAATACTTTTTATTGTTGTTGATCAGTTTCGTGCCGATTGTATTGATGGTGCTTTGGCTGACCATGTTGAATTACCCAACATTCAGGCATTCCGAAAAGAGGCAATAACTTTTGCCCGGCACTATTCGGTAACCAACCCTTGTGGGCCTTCTCGGGCCAGCATTTTGACAGGCATGTATGCGATGAACCACCGTTCGGTTCGTAATGGGAC
>JAJFHY010000098.1 GCA_021775375.1 Amylibacter sp.
GTGACGTCGTGGGCCGCGCGGGCCGAAATGCCATTGCGGAACGCTTGCCTGCGTTACGTAAAGATTGGCGTTTGGATTTTGTTGTTGTGAATGGTGAAAACGCCACGGGCGGTATGGGCCTGTCGGGTGCGCATGCAAAGGACATTCTGGATGCAGGTGCCGATTGCATCACGCTTGGTGATCATGCGTTTGATCAGCGTGATATGATGGTGGCGATTGAACAGGATCCACGCATTTTACGCCCATTGAACTTTGCGGCAACCGCGCCCGGTAAAGGTGCGCGGCTATATAACACGCAAAACGGCAAAAAGGTTCTGGTAGCGCAAGCATTGGGGCAAGTGTTTATGAAAAAACCCTTTGCCGACCCGTTTTCCCATCTGGATCAGGCCCTGAAAAATGCGCCTATGGGCGGTTTGGCCAATGCGGTGATCGTTGATTTCCACGCTGAAGCCACATCCGAGAAAATGGGTATGGGCCATTGGCTGGACGGTCGGGCATCACTGGTGGTGGGCACGCATACGCACGTGCCGACGTCGGACACGCAAATCCTGCCCAAAGGCACTGCCTTGCAGTCAGATGCGGGCATGTGCGGTGATTATAACAGTGTGATCGGGATGCAAAAAGACGAGCCTTTGCGCCGTTTTGTAACAGGCATGGGTAAAGAACGCTTTACGCCTGCATCAGGTGAGGCCACTTTATCAGGGGTTTATGTGGAAACCGACGATAAAACCGGTTTGGCAACACGCGTGGTGCCTGTGCGCCAAGGCGGCCGCCTGCAGCAGTCCGGCCCATAAATGAGCAGTTTTTTAAAGACCCGTACCGGGCTGATCGCAGCCTTGATCGTGATCGGGGCCCTCTGGGGGATCACCGTTCCATTGATGAAGATTGCCGTATCCACAGGCTATCAGCAGTTTGGTCTAATTTTTTGGGAATTGGTCATTGTCATAATTTATGTAGGTATTATTTCGCGCTTTCAGGGGCGGTTTCCGAAATTGACCCGAGATCGTGTGATTGTGTTTATTGTAATTACATTTTTGGGTACATTAATAGCATCAACCAGCGGTTTCATTGCAATCAGGCATATTCCCGCGGGGATACATGCGCTGACCATATCGCTTGTACCGATGTTCGCTCTGCCTATCGCAATACTGATCAAGTTGGAGAGGTTTGAATGGCGCCGCGCGATGGGAATTGTTCTGGGGCTTTGCGCGATCCTTGTGTTGATTGGGCCGCGCGCCAGTTTGCCTGATCCATCCAAAGTCGGCTTTGTCCTGCTCGCCTGTATTGCCCCATTGTGTTATGGGCTTGAGGATAATTTCGTCGCAAAATTTACGCTGTGCGGACTAAACGCGGTGCAAGCCCTGTTGGGGGCGTCTATAGTCGGGCTGATTTTTCTTACACCCATCACAATAGCTACGGGGCAATGGATTTCGCTGGTGAAACCATGGGGTGCACCCGAGTTTGCCTTGGTATGCATGGGAATATTGCACGGCTTTGCCTATACTGGCTATGTTTGGTTAATCGGCCGGGCTGGCCCAGTGTTCTCGGCGCAAGTTGCTTATCTGGTCACGGGATTTGGTGTGATGTGGTCTATCCTGATATTGGGGGAAACCTATTCCATATGGGTTTGGCTGGCATTTATCCTGATGATGGCAGGTCTTTTCTTGGTGCAGCCAAGAGGCGCGGAGCACGCATAACTGCTTGTAGTATCGTATAAGTTACGGCACCATGGCACGATGATCAAAGGAGTGAGGCCGTGCTGACCAGCATAATTCCAGAGACATGGCATGCAGGCATCGCGATTCTCGTGGTTATTGCCATGTTTATCCTGTTCGTCCGTGAAAGCTACCCCACAGAAGTGGTTGCACTTGCTGGTGCGGCAACACTTATCCTGACGGGGGTCTTGCCATACGTTGATGCGCTCAGAGTTTTGTCTAACCCCGCACCTTGGACTATTGCCGCAATGTTTATCCTGTCGGGGGCATTGCTGCGCACCGGGGTTTTATCATATGTGATGACTTGGGTCGCAGCCCAGGGTAAAGAACGACCCCGTTTCGTTCTGGCCATGCTTGCGTTACTTATTGTATTTGCATCGGCCTTTATGAATAACACACCCGTGGTCGTTATCTTGATACCCGTTGCTGTAAAAATGGCGAAAACCATGAAGTTATCGGCATCTAAACTATTGATACCATTGTCATATATGGCGATATTGGGTGGCATGTGTACACTGATTGGTACATCAACCAATTTGCTAGTAGACGGGGTGGCACGTGTCGAGGGGCTAAAACCGTTCAGCATGTTCGAAGTGACACCACTTGCAATAATTCTGGTGTTGTTCGGGGTGTTGTATTTGCGCATATTTGCGCCTCGTTTATTACCTGATCGGTCCTCGATGGCTGATATGTTAAGCAACTCGACATCGAAGCGATTTATGACAGAGGTGGTGATTGCTGAAGGTTCTACCCTGATTGGGGAAAACCCACTCAACATTGATGCGTTCAAACGTGATGGTGGGCGTGTGGTGGATTTGTTGCGCAAGGATGAGTCGTTGCGCAGGTCTTTCCCGAATGTACAGATGCGCGCGGGCGACCGTGTTGTGATGCGTAAATCCGTAGCAGAGCTTTTAAGCCTGAAAGACAGTAAAGATGTACTGTTGGCCGATATGGTGTCCACCAAAGAAAGCACGACTGTCGAGGTGCTAATCACACCTGGGTGCAACATGGTTGGCCGTACCTTGGGCGGTCTAAGGCTGCGTCGCCGCTACGGGGTTTATCCTTTGGCAGTGCACCGTCGTAACCAAAATATTGGACAATTACTGGACACGGTAACAGTCAGGGTCGGTGATACGCTGTTGTTGGAAGGCCATGCTGAAGATATTGCGCGATTGGCCAATGACATGAACCTAGTGGATCTGAACCGGCCCAGCGAACAACCTTACCGTCGCCGCCACGCCCCACTTGTGATCATGGCACTGGGGTCTGTTGTTATTCTGGCGGCATTGGGATTGATGCCCATTTTCGCCATAGCAGTTATTGCAGTTGCGGCTGTGCTGATATCGCGTTGCATTGACGCAGAAGAAGCGTTTGCGGCAGTTGATGGGCGCCTTCTTGTTTTAATCCTATCGATGCTTGGCATCGGGGCAGGGTTGCAATCCTCGGGGGCTGTGGCCTTGATTGCCAATGGCGTAGCGCCATATTTGCAAGGTTTGCCGCCATTTTTCATGATCTGGGCTGTGTTTTTGCTGACATCCTTGCTGACCGAGCTTGTCTCCAATAATGCGGTGGCTGTTGTGGTGACGCCAATTGCCATTGCGCTGGGGGTTCAGCTTGGTGTTGATCCACGTCCGCTGGTAGTTGCCGTCATGGTAGCGGCCTCGGCCAGTTTTGCCACCCCGATCGGGTATCAAACAAATACACTTGTTTACGGCCCGGGCGGCTATGCCTTTACCGATTTTCTGAAAATTGGTGTTCCGCTTAACATCAGTGTCGGAGTGATCTCAAGCCTGATTATCCCGTATCTGTGGCCTTTGTAAGTTACGCTTGAATATCCCCCATGCCCCCGCTTATAAAGCCTTCAACACAAAATTAGTAAAGGGTTCGCGCCATGGCAGGCCATTCAAAATGGGCAAATATTCAACACCGTAAGGGACGGCAGGATAAACTGCGTTCGAAACTGTTTTCAAAACTTGCAAAAGAGATCACGGTTGCGGCTAAAATGGGTGAACCCGACCCCGAAAAGAACCCACGTCTGCGCCTTGCGGTTAAAGAGGCGAAATCCAGCTCTGTGCCAAAAGATGTGATTGATCGCGCTATCAATAAAGCAACAGGTGGCGACGCGGAAAACTACGATGAAATACGCTACGAAGGCTATGGGCCAGCTGGTGTGGCCGTGATCGTCGAAGCTATGACCGATAACCGCAATCGCACCGCATCCAGCGTACGTTCGATTTTCACCAAGTCAGGTGGCAATCTGGCCGAAACTGGTGCTGTATCTTTCATGTTCGAACGTAAAGGTTTGGTGGTTTATCCGGCGGATGCCACAGACGCAGACACAATGTTTGAACACGCGATAGAAGCAGGGGCCGAGGATGTGGAAAGTTCAGAAGATGGTCACGATATATATTGCGAAGACACGGATCTGAACACGGTTTCAACCGCTCTTGAAACCGCATTGGGCGAGTCTTCAAGCACCAAATTGATCTGGAAACCGACAACGTTGACAGATCTGGATCTGGAAGGTGCTGAAAAGCTGATGAAGCTGATTGAGGCTTTGGAAGATGATGATGACGTTCAAAACGTCACCACCAATATGGATGTATCAGACGAGGTTATGGCGCAGCTTTAACTGCACGAATAATCGGTGGGGCGATAACCATCCCCGCCAGCATTGCGGCTAAAAATGTAACACCGCCCAAACCACCAAAGCTTGACGATGCAAGGGCAGGTCCTGGGCAAAAACCCGATAGCCCCCAACCGGCACCAAACAATATTGCCCCAGTGATTAATGCGCGATCCAGTTCTGTTTTCGGAGATTGCGGTATCAACCCGCCCAACACGGATTTTTTACGCTCGGCGGATATACGCCAAGCAATGAACATCGGGATAATTGCGCCCCCCATCACAAAGACAAGCGTTGCATCCCATGCCCCGAAGAAATCCAGAAAGCCCTGAACCTTGGTGGTGTCGGTCATGCCAGAGATGACAAGCCCCAGACCGAATAATGCGCCGCAAAAAAGCGTGACAAGGTTCTTCATGATAACACCCCTATAGCACGTGCGATAATAATTATTGCAGCACCTGCGCCAATGTAAACAAGCGTTGCGATTATCGAGCGAATTGACAGGCGCGATATGCCGCAAACCCCATGTCCACTGGTACATCCCGACCCCAAGCGGGTTCCAATACCCACCAAAAGGCCTGCAACGATGAGTAGGCCAATGTTGTTTGTGACATTCGTTGAGGGTAATTTATAAACAAGACCCAACAGGGCAGGAGCGCCGACAAGTCCCACGATAAACAAAACTCTCTCGGCCCAGGTGCTGCGACCCGACCCGTCCATTAGTCCACCGACAATTCCGCTGGCCCCCATAATCCGTCCGTTGATCAGTAAATAAATTGCCGCTGCGCAACCGATCATTAATCCGCCAAGCAGCCCATAAGCCCATGATGTATAGTCCATTGTATTCCCGTTTTAATTCTAGGTTGCATTCAGTGTTATGTGTTGACATGGTAACTTTGAATATTCCTATTGAAAACACTTCATATTCAACGCACTGAATAAGGTACCGTGTTTATAGTCGGAATGCCGCACAATGGCTGAATGCCATAGGTGGTATCGTGAATGATTGTGTATAAATCCGTCGATTCCAATCGGGAACGACGACGCTTGAACAAAGGAGGTTTGTCATGCGCATTGGAGCTCCAAAAGAGATCTACCCGGGCGAAACCCGTGTGGCGATGACGCCCGCGTCGGCCATTGAGTTGCAGAAATTAGGATATGAGTGCCTGATCGAGAAAGGTGCAGGCGATGCTTCACGTTTCTCTGACCAAGACTATAAGGATGCAGGTGTAAAAGTTGTGGCAACTGCTGCGGCTTTATACAAGGCGGCTGATGTAGTGGCAAAGGTACGTCCGCCAGAAGATATTGAGATCAAGCGTTTGCGCAAGGGCCAAACGCTGGTCTCGTTCTTTTATCCCGCGCAAAACGAAAAGCTGATGGCTGCTGCCAATAAAAAAGGCGCAAACCTGATTGCTATGGATATGGTGCCACGCATCAGCCGCGCACAAAAAATGGATGCGCTGTCGTCCATGGCCAATATCGCGGGCTACCGTGCAGTTACCGAGGCTGCCAATAGTTTTGGACGTTTTTTCACAGGCCAAATCACCGCCGCAGGTAAAGTACCTCCCGCTAAGATCTTGGTTGTAGGTGCAGGTGTTGCAGGTCTTGCCGCCATTGGTGCGGCGCAATCAATGGGAGCGATGGTATATGCCTTTGATGTGCGTCCCGAAGTGGCCGAGCAAATCGAAAGCATGGGTGCCGAGTTTGTATTTCTGGAGTTTGAAGAAGAACAACAGGACGGAGCTGCAACAGGGGGATATGCTGCACCTTCCAGTCCGATATTTCGCGAAAAGCAGCTTGAAAAATTCCGTGAACTGGCCCCTGACATGGACATCGTGATCACCACGGCTTTGATACCGGGGCGTGATGCGCCGAAATTATGGTTGCAAGATATGGTCGCCGCGATGAAACCCGGATCAGTGATTGTCGATCTGGCCGCAGAACGCGGCGGCAACTGTGATTTGACGGTGGCTGACAAGAAAATCGTAACTGACAATGGTGTGACTATTATTGGTTACACCGATTTGCCCGCCCGTATGGCGGCGCAATCTTCAACACTTTATGCGACCAATATACGCCATATGATGACCGATCTTACCCCGAAAAAAGACGGTAAGCTTAAACATGATATGAAAGATGATGTTATTCGCGGTGCGACCGTTACCTACAAGGATAAGATCACCTTTCCACCGCCACCGCCAAAAATACAGGCGATTGCTGTGCAAAAGCCAAAGGCCCCTGAAAAGACTGCAGATGAGATCAAAGCAGAAGAGGCAGCAGCTTCGTTGAAGGCCGGTAAACAGCAAACTATGTTACTGATTGTCGGTGGCCTTATAATGCTGCTTATCGGCGCCTATGCGCCTGCATCATTCATGCAGCATTTTATTGTTTTTGCATTGTCATGTTTCGTTGGTTTCCAAGTGATCTGGAATGTGAGCCACGCTTTGCACACGCCGCTTATGGCGATTACAAATGCTATTTCGGGTATCATAATCTTAGGGGCCTTGCTGCAAATCGGCGGTCACGGCTTTATCGTGACTGTGCTGGCCGGTGTCAGTATTTTAATTGCAACTATCAACATCGTCGGTGGCTTTATGGTCACGCGACGCATGTTGCAGATGTTCCAAAAGTCTTGAGGGGATTGATATGAGCGCAGGAATAGTTACCGCAGCCTATATCGCTGCATCCGTTTTGTTCATTCTTGCCTTGGGCGGGTTGAGCAACCAAGAAAAAGCAAAACGCGCGGTTTGGTTCGGCATCATCGGTATGGCCATCGCGGTTTTTGCCACCGTGTTTGGCCCGGAAGTCGCCGGGTGGTCATTCATGCTGCTGATCCCTTTGATGGGGATTGGTGCATTCCTAGGCGCGGTTGTAGCCAAACGGGTTGAAATGACCGAAATGCCGCAACTTGTGGCCGCTTTGCACAGCTTTGTCGGCTTGGCGGCGGTGTTCATCGGTCTGAATTCCGACATTGTAGGCACTCACGGGCTGGTCGGGGCCGAGGTTTCGATACATGAGGTCGAGATTTTTCTGGGTGTCTTTATCGGCGCGATTACCTTTACCGGTTCGATCATCGCTTATGGTAAACTGGCCGGTAAAATCGACGGTAAAGCACTGATATTGCCTGGTCGACACGTGATGAACGCAGGTGGTGCTATTCTGAGCTTTATACTGCTGATAATGTATATGGGCGATTCCGGCAGTTGGACGCTGTATCTTATGCTGATCATCGCATTTGCGATCGGTGCGCATCTTGTGGCGGCCATTGGTGGGGCTGATATGCCGGTGGTGGTATCCATGTTGAACAGCTATTCAGGTTGGGCCGCGGCTGCAACCGGGTTTCTGCTGGGTAATGATTTGTTAATTGTGACGGGGGCGCTTGTCGGCTCATCCGGTGCAATCCTGTCTTACATCATGTGCAAGGCGATGAACCGTAGCTTTATCTCTGTCATCTTGGGCGGTTTTGGTGGCCCAACGGGCCCTGCGATGGAAATCGAGGGCGAAATGGTTGCCACAGATGCAGCCACGGTAGCGGCACAGCTGGAAGATGCATCATCGGTGATTATCGTTCCCGGCTACGGTATGGCTGTGGCGCAAGCACAGCAATCTGTGTCGGAACTGACACGGCGTTTACGAAGCAAGGGCAAGAACGTGCGCTTCGGCATTCACCCCGTTGCGGGGCGTCTGCCCGGCCACATGAACGTGCTTCTGGCCGAAGCAAAAGTGCCATACGACATTGTGCTGGAAATGGACGAGATCAACGATGATTTCCCCGAAACGGACGTGGTGATGATCATCGGATCAAACGACATCGTAAACCCGGCGGCCGAAGAAGATCCCAACAGTCCGATTGCGGGTATGCCGGTTTTGGAAGTCTGGAAAGCCAAGACAGTAATCGTGTCAAAACGCGGACAGGGTACAGGTTATTCCGGTATCGAAAACCCGCTGTTTTTCAAGGAAAATACACGGATGTTCTATGGCGATGCGAAGGCATCACTGGATCAGCTGCTTGGCCTGATCAACTAATTAAAAAGGGCCTTTAGTGGCCCTTTTCTTGTGTTCGATACGAAAACTGCGCGGTGCGCATCCGTGGTGACTTTCAAATGTGCGGGTAAAAGCACTGCGGCTTTGAAATCCTGTTTTCGCTGCAATGACTTTTACGGGATGTTCGGTGTTTTCCAGTAATTCTGCGGCTTTGTTCATACGAAGTTGTCGCAAGAATTTCATCGGGCCATCCCCGTAAGCATCTGAAAACCTCTTGGCAAAAGCCGAACGACTCATTCCGGATACCTCTGCAAGTGTTTCAACGGAATGGGGTTGGCTTGGGTCGTTTAGCATAGCTTTAAGGCTATCCCACAAAGCCTGATCCGCGATTGCATCCATCCATGTTAAAGCGGGATCATCTGCGATCAGTCGGTCGCGAAAAAGATGCAGCATGGATTGCAGCAATAATGCACGAATGATGGCGCGGCTACCTAGTTTGGGCGCGGCCAATTCCTGAAGCAAAGCACTTAATGTTGTATCCATTGCACTACCCTGATTTATATTTACCAGCACAGGTTTCCGGATCAGATCGACCAGACCTGTAGCCCCTCTTAGTCCGATTGTAATGTGGCCGCAAAGCGCCAACAGATTTTGATTTGCATCTTTGGTTGCAGAGCGGCTGATATGATGGGCCAGTTTCAATGCTGCAGGGTGGCATTCAGGTAAGGGTGTTTCCGCATGCCCGAAACTAAGCAGGGAATGTGACATATGGGCTGGCACCAGTAACATTGTGCCCTTGGAAAGCGGAATATTCGCGTGATCGCGTAGATTGCACTCACCATTGCCCGCAAGGATGTAATGCAAGGTTGCTCCGGACAGCCGCCCCAAACCCAAAGAGCATTCGCCATGTAGTTCGCAAAGCGAGAAGGGCTCGGCTTTGATTTCCATTTCATCAAGGATTTGATCGTATTGCATAAACTCAAATAACGGATGATTGGATGATAAGATACATTAAATTGACCATGGATACGATATGAAGACGAAAAGGCACATTGTAAAAGCTAGGTATGTCTTAATGAAACCATAAATAGGAGAATTACATGTGTAAAGATCACAAACATGGCCAATTTAATCGCCGCCAAGCCCTGACTGGCGGATTGGCCCTCACAGCGGGTGTTGCAGCATTGGCTGGCAGTGCAAACGCACAAAGCGACCCATATGCGGATCCTGAAAACCCAGCCTTGCCACCAAGTGATATGAAGCTTGATCTGTCACGCGCGGCTTTGGTTGTCACAGACCCGCAGGTGGATTTTCTAAGCCCTGACGGTGTGACATGGGGTGTGGTCGGTGAAAGTGTAACGAAGAACAACACAGTCGAAAACATTGACCGGTTGTTTGCTGCTGCCAAGGCACGTGACATTACGGTTGCCGTATCGCCGCATTATTACTACCCGACCGACCACGGTTGGAAGTTTGAAGGTGCGCTGGAAAAACTGATGCATAAAATCGGTATGTTCGACCGCAAAGGCCCGCTGAATGTTGACGGGTTTGAAGGTTCCGGTGCAGATTTCATGCCACAATATAAAAAGTACATTGAAGATGGCAAAACCATCGTAACCTCACCGCATAAAGTTTACGGCAACGACTCGAACGATCTGGCGTTGCAGTTGCGCAAGCAAGGTGTGGATCAGGTTATACTGGCGGGCATGTCTGCCAACCTGTGTACAGAATCCCACATGCGTGAATTGATCGAGTTGGGTTTTGAAGTTGCTGTGATCAAGGATGCCACTGCTGCCGCAATCCTGCCTGAAGGTGATGGTTATCTTTCGGCTTTGGTAAACTTCAGGTTCATCGCCAACGCAGTTTGGTCAACTGATGAAGTGGTCGATATGATTGCTAATGCGTAATCTTTAAAAGGGGCCTGCAGGCCCCTTTTATGTGTTGGGCGCTATATGCCTGTTCAATCGCTTGTTCACATACCCGAACAGGGTGATGATGAGCAACGTGAAGCAGATGAAATAGAGCGCGATAATCGGGTAAGGTACGAACGGATTGAAGGTTTTATCAGCGAAATAGCTGGCATAATAAAGTGAATCGCCCTTTTGCCGCCACGCGGGGAAGCTGGAAAAGAACACTAAGGCCGTTGCGTGGAATAGAAAAATCGCCTCATTCGTGTAACTGGGCCATGCAAGGCGCAGCATGGTCGGGAAGGATATGCGCCAGAATATCTGGCGTTTTGACATGCCGATTGCTAACGCGGCTTCGATGTCGCCCTTGGGGATTGACCGTAATGCGCCGTAGAAAATATTGGCGGTATAGCCTGCGGTGTTCAGGAACAAGGTGATCAAAGCACCCAGCCACGCTTTGGTCAACCATTTGGTTTCAACCGTTATTTCGATAAAACCAAGGTTGATGTCCCAGCCCATTTTAGGGATCAGAACGAAAGCCTCATAAATCAGGAAAAACTGGATGAATAGGGGCGAACCACGGATAACAAAGATAAAGGCCCGTGCGGGTATACGAAACACAGGGTTTTCGCTGCTACGCCCCAAAGCTAATGATACGGCAAAAAAGAAACCAAGCGTAAGGGCAAGCACTGCGAAATAAACGTTCCAGATCATACCTGACCCTATCAAAACAACCTGATCACAAAGCGTAAAATCGGTTTTCGGCAACAGCCGTTCGCCAATACCGATAGAGCGCAATGCGTAGCTGGTAAATGTATCAAAGCAACTCATGACATGCCCGCCGCTGTGTTCTGGCCGCGTGATAGTTTGTGCATAATACGGTCAAAGAACTTTTCGCTGAGCCATGTCAGGAACAGATAAAAAACCAGTAGAAACAGGAAGTATCCCAATCGCCAGTCGCCGTGCGGATAGGCAAAGCGCGCGGTTTTTGACCCGCCAAGTTCGCGCGCCCAATAGACTATGTCTTCGACGCCCAGAAGGAACAACAAAGGTGAGGCTTTGATCAGGATCATCCACAGATTGGACAAACCGGGCAGAGCATAGACCCACATTTGCGGCAGGTGAATACGGCGAAATATCTGACCGGGTGACATGCCAAAGGCGGCACCGGTTTCCAATTGACCCTTTGGAACTGCACCTAAGGCACCATGAATTGTGTTAGCGGCAAAAGCCCCGAATACGATGGCAAAAGCAATGGTTGCCAGCATAAAACCGTAAGTCTCATGCACCCATTGCGCAGAAGAGCTCAGCGGCATTTTCGCGGCCGTACATACAACAAAATCATTGCCTTGGCGGATCGGCTCCGGCCAGTCGGAGCATTTTATTTTGTGGCGGATAACCTCAATTCCCTGATCCATAGCGATGGGAACAAATAGAAAGAAGATAATATCAGGAACACCGCGCACCATTGACGTATAGATTGTACCGAACCAACGGAAAGGTGCGAATGTTGAACGTCGTGCCAAGGCCCCCGTAAAGCCGAAAAGCAAAATAAAGGGAACAGTCAGGGCCAATAGTGACAAGACCACAAGAAAGCTGAAGTAAAAGCTCATGTGTTTGCCATTGGATAAATAACAAGACCACCACTGGAAGCCTTCTATCAGTTTTGGGTCAGTACAATATTCAAACATATGGATACAGTCTGGAAAAAGGGTCGCGCAATTTACGCGACCCTTTACGTGTTTTAATAACCGGCTTTGCGGCCGTCAAACCACTTGGCGATCATTGCGTTCAGGCTGCCATCCGCTTTCATGGATGCAATCGCGGCTTCAAATTTATCCCGCAATTCTTTGTCACTTTCACGCACACCCATGCCGACACCACCACCGATGGATACATCTTCACCTACAAATGCGAGTGCGCCACCCGATGCGTCAACGATATCTTTCAGGGCTGCATGATCAGCCAGAACACTGTCTGCTTCACCGTTGCGAACGGCGGCAATTGTGTCTTCCATTGTGGCGAATTCAACAACCGTGGCGTCTGATTCAGCAACGAATGCAGCTTGGATTGTAGCGGTTTGCGCCGCAACTGTGCCTTTTGTGGCAGAAGCATCCGCACCAGCAAGGGCAACATAGGAAGATGGGTCAGACGGGAAGTATTCTGACGTAAAATCAATTACTTCGTCGCGTTCTGCTGTAATGGACATGCCTGCCATAATGGTGTCGTAGTTGCCCGATACCAAGTTTGGAATAATGCTGTCCCAATCGTTCGTGACCCAAGTGCAGTCAAGTGAAGCACGTTTGCACAACTCGTCGCCCAATTCGCGCTCGTAGCCATCAACCTCGCCTTTGTCGTTGATGAAGTTATAAGGTGCATATGCGCCTTCAGTACCCATGCGTACCGTATCTGCAGCGATTACGGATGTTGCGCTGAGTGCGACAAGTGCAGCACCTGCCAGTAGTTTTGTAAAAGTCATTTAAGTTCTCCCTTTTCGTGACTTGAGTTAAAATTTATAATGAACTTGCCAAGAAAGCTCGGCAACGTTCGGACTTCGGGTTCTCGAACACTTCTTTGGGTGTTCCTATTTCTTCGACCAAACCCTGGTGAAGAAACATAACTGTGCTGCTGACCTCGCGGGCAAAGCCCATCTCATGGGTTACAACAATC
>JAJFHY010000099.1 GCA_021775375.1 Amylibacter sp.
GTAAGGCACTGTAATTACAACTGCATTACGAGCGAAAACCCTTAATTCTCTCTTAAATTGCAGTATTTCCCTGTTGTTTCCCTGTTTAACAGGGAAAAATGCCCGAGACTGGATAGCTCCAGACTGCGCACATCACCACCATAACTAACATAATGATATCACCATATAATACTTGAAATTCTGCTATGAGAAATCTTAGTTTTCTATAAATCTTCGGCAGCTTCTACCTCTATCCATTTACAGACTGTATAAATTTCAGGTACCGCTCTGCCGTCTTGCTGCGGCCTCAAACGTTCGCAAAGCCATTAATGGCAATCTTCGCAAAGGTACTCGAATTTTGATATTCCAATCATAGATCAATTTTTCTTTATCTATAACCAACGAAGAAATAGCTTGCCTACTTTTCATTCAAAGGCAAACTTGAACGTAAGAGAAATAGGTTTTCAACAGATATAGCTGATGCAATAGATATGACAGATGATAGTAGGCCTGCCAGATCACGTGAACGACGCCGGGCAATGGCTGAACCAGCCACGCCTGCAGTTAAGCAAACAGGGGCGGCAGGCGGGAAGCTGTCCGTCTTGTCATCGGATGATAAACATAAGATACATCAGGCATCTTTAACCCTTTTATCCACTGTTGGAATGTCTGAGGCCCCCCAGATTGTTCAAAAAACAATTATCGCTAAAGGCGGTAGTCTGGATCAAAACGGACGGTTATTATTTCCAACTGTGTTGGTTGATCGCGCGCTTTCCGAGCTAAAACGCGGTTTTACCTTATATGGCCAGCGCCCCAACTGTGAATTAAAGCTATCAGATACGAATGTATATGCAGGTTCTGGCGGTGCTTCGCCACAAATGCTTGATATTGATACAAACAAGTACCGCCCTTCAACACTGGCGGATTTGTATGATGCTGCACGCTTGGTAGACAAATTGGATAATGTCCACTTTTTTTCCCGATCTATGGTGGCTCGCGATATGGAAACGGAATATGCATTGGATATCAACACTGCTTATGCATCGCTCATGGGTACAGCGAAACATGTTATTGTCAGTGCCAGCCATCCCGATCATGTAAGTGATATTGCAGAAATGTGTTTTATGATCGCAGGTTCAGCAGAGGCATTTCACGCACGCCCATTTCTTTCATTCAACATCAATCACGTAACGCCGCCAATGCGGTTTTCGGCGGAGGCTTGTGAGGTTCTGGCAGCAGCTGCACGGTTAGGAATGCCTGTCATGGTCAATACGTTTGGGCAACTCGGGGCATCCAGCCCTGTGACACTTGCCGGATGTATAGCGCAAAGCAATGCCGAAACGCTTGCAGGCATGGCCTTTGCATGGGCGATAAATCCCCTGGTCAAAGCAGTTTACGGGCCTCGTCCCATGGTGACAGATCTGCGATCTGGCGGGATGGCGGGCGGTAGTGGCGAACAAGCGCTACTAACTGCGGCGGCAATCCAGATGGCGCAATATTACAAACTCCCCAATTCCACGATCGCGGGAGCAACAGACAGCAAAATATCAGATGCTCAAGCAGGATATGAGAAATCTGCATCCGTTTTAATGGCTGCGCAATCCGGTGCAAACTTGATCACGCAGGCCGCAGGAACACTGTCCGGGCTGATGGGATGTTCCTTTGAAGCATATGTTGTCGATAACGATATGCTTGGCTTAATCCACCGGACACTTACGCCCATAGAAGTTAGTGAAAATACATTGGCAGTTTCCACAATCGCTAATGTAGTAAATGATGAAGGCCATTTCTTAGGCCAGTCAGAAACCTATAAACGTATGAAAACGGATTTTCTCTACCCTGAAATTGCTGATCGGCGCAGCATTGAAGAATGGGAAAAGGACGGATCACAGGATATTCGCGCACCGGCAAAAGAGCGGGTAAAGGAAGTTCTTTCAAACCATTACCCAAGTCACATATCTGCTGACATTGAAAATCGTTTACGGGATAGGTTTGATATCAAACTGCCTGCCGAAAGGATGCACAAAGAATGAAAATCGCGGTTATAGGTGTTGGCGCCATGGGTTCGATCTATGCGGGTCTTTTGGCCAATAAGGGGCATGAGGTTTGGGCAATTGATACATGGCTAGACCATATAAACACGATCAGAGAAAAGGGGTTACGCATTGAAGGCGCGAGCGGTTATTGTACTTTGGACACAATCAACGCCAGCACTAAATTGGCAGATGCGGGAACATGTGATCTTTATATCATTGCGACAAAAGCATCAGGTGTAGGTTCCGCCGCACAAGCAATTGCCCCTTTGATGAACAAGGACTCATTGATTTTAACCATCCAAAACGGATTGGGCGCGGGTGATAGGATTGCAAAATTCATGCCTATAGAGAATGTTCTATTAGGTGTCGCTGATGGCTTTGGCGCATCCATGAAGGGCCCTGGACATGCCCACCACAACGCAATGAACCTGATACGTCTGGGTGAAATGACAGGTGGGCTAACGCCACGACTGGAACATGTCGCTGCCATTTGGCAAGATGCAGGATTTAATGCACGTGCATTTGAAGATATCAATCAGCTTATCTGGGAAAAGTTCCTGTGCAATGTCACTTTCAGTGCTGCGTGCACAGTATTCAACTGTACGGTTGGCGAACTTATGAACAATCCGGCCCATTGGGAAATAGCTTTGGGTGCCATGCAAGAAGCCTATAGCATCGGTATAGCCAAAAACATTGCCTTTTCATTTGATGATCCGAAAGCCTATGTAACAGCATTCGGATCGAAAATGCCGGATGCTAGACCGTCTATGTTACTGGATCATTTAGCGCACCGTCCATCCGAACTGAGCGCCATCAATGGGCAGGTTCCCGTTATGGGGCAAGTGATGGGAATTGCAACACCATATAATGAAGGACTAACAGCGGTCGTGTCTGAACGCGAAGCGGGTTTTTCCATGGGTGCAAAATGAAAATTGCAAGTTTCCAATATGATGGTGCACTGAGTTACGGCTTTGTTGACAAAAATCTTTTATTTCCAATCAGCCTGGCATTTCAGAGCTACTACCCAACATTGCGCGATGTTTTACACGCAAACAAGCTCGCTGAATTCCAATATGATGTAAGCTCGTCAAATCGACCACTTAAACTAGCAGATGTAATTCTGTTACCGCCAATTCCTGATCCCGGAAAGATCATCTGCGTTGGCATCAATTATAAAAAAATATACCCTCTGGATGTAACGCCTCCTGTAATGAACTACCCAATTCTGTTTGGGAAAGAGCGTGAAACGCTATTGGGGCACAACCAGGATTTGCATATTCCCGCTGGTCTAGCTGCGAATAGTTTCGATTATGAAGGGGAAATAGCAGTCGTCATCGAAAGTCAGGTCGTGCAATCCCAGAGGGATCTGCATTTGATCATGTGGCGGGTTACACGGTGCTAAATGATGGTTCTGTTCGGGAATGGCAAAACCACAGCATACATGCCGGCAAAAACTTTGCGGGTTCAGGTGCATGTGGTCCATGGATGCTTACAGCCGATGAGATTGAAAAACCCGAAAACATGGAGCTGACAACCCGGTTGAATGGCGTAATCGTCCAGCAAACAATGGCAAACGAGATGATATTCAGCATCCCTCAGCAAATTGCATATATTTCAAATATTTTACCGCTTAGTGCTGGTGATATCATTGCAACCGGATCGCCTGAAGGTACAGGTGGCAGCCGGAAACCACCACGCTTTTTGAAAAAAGATGATATGTTGGATATAACCGTTTCGAACATTGGAACGCTTACCAATCGTGTGGATGATAGTTGATCTGCGAGTTTTTACCTCTGCCAACGCTCCATCTACATCAATATTTACTTCTTCATGTATCCGTGTTTTCCAGTAGATTTTGCAGCATAGCAAAATCATCAAACGCAGCATCAGGGTTAATTTCTTTTACAGATGTTTTTCTATATCCATCAGTAAACAGGTAAAATGGTTGACCTGCATTTTGCGCTGTTTGCGCATCAACCTCACTGTCACCAATATAAATGCACATTTTTTCACCCAGCAATTCCATTGCTTTTTGCAAAGGCGCCGGGTCTGGTTTTTTGACGGCAAGGCTATCGCCTCCAATCACCACATCAAAATACTGTTCAATATTCAGGCAACGCAAAACCTGTAGGGTTAAATCATAAGGTTTATTCGTACAAATCGCCATTTTGTATCCCGCTTTTTGCAAGTCACTCAGTGATTTTTGCGCACCTTTATTCAAATAACTCAGTGTTGCGGGATTTACGGCATAATAAGTTGAAAAAATTCCTACCAACTCGTCATGGCGTTTATTTGTAAACGCAATACCAACTTCGGCCATCACACGTTCAACCAGTTTTGGAACCCCGTTACCAATAAAGCCGATAACAGTTTCCATGGATAAGGGTGCAAGATTTAAATCCGCCAATACCCTGTTGGCCGTATCGTGTATATCGGGCGCACTTTCAATTAAAGTGCCGTCCAGATCAAAGACAAGGTTCTTTTTCATGATTTTCGCATTACCGGTTTATAACGCAGCATTAGCTGCAGTACGGATGGCGGCAATATTTTGTCCGTAAGCTTGCGGGTTGTCCACACTTCCACCACGAAATACCGCCGATCCGGCAACCAGTACATCTGCACCGGCTTCCGCCACCAGTGGAGCTGTGTTGGGGTCAATGCCACCATCCACTTGGATATGGATAGGTCGATTGCCGATCATAGCCCTTGTTTGGCGTACTTTTTCAACCATGGAATGGTTAAACTTTTGACCTCCGAAACCCGGATTTATTGTCATAATCAAAACCATATCAATCGTATCCATAATATACTCGATGACTGACAATGGTGTTGTCATGTTTAAAGCAACACCTGCTTTAACACCCAGATCACGAATGCTTTGCAAAGATCGTTGCAAATGTGGCCCTGCCTCGGCATGAACCGTAATCATATCTGATCCTGCCTTGGCAAAACCTTCAATGTAGGGGTCAGCAGGCGCTATCATCAGGTGAACATCCATAAAGGTTTTCACATGTGGACGAATTGCTGCAACGACATTTGGGCCGATAGTCAGGTTCGGAACAAAATGCCCATCCATGGGGTCGACATGGATCCAGTCGCAGCCCTGATCTTCCACAGCTCTTATTTCAGCGCCAAGATTGGCAAAATCTGCCGATAGAATTGAGGGGGCAATTTTTATATCACGGTTGAAAGACATGCGCAGGTTCCTAAGCCAAAATTAAATAGGGGTCGCAAGTTTTGCAACCCAAGTCTGTTCTTTTTGACGGTTTATCCAAAAGGCTTTGTGCCTCCTTGGATAATTGTCGTCAATGTTACCGAGAAAGCTTTCGAAAGCTCGATCAGGTCTGCGCCCTGTTTCCAACATTGTTAGCCTCAACGCAATGGCTTTGCACTATCAGCGTGCCAGCTATCGATACTCAATATGTGGGTGCCCTCAATTTCCTGAGTGCTTTTTCTCGAGTATTTCATTGACGAAGCACAAAGAAATGTTCGTTATTATATCCTATACACTTTGCTTCATGCAAAACGGGGGATGAAATTAATGTTTCATAGGGCTTTTCTATCTACCTTTTTACGCTTCTTTCCATTTTTTATAATTCTGATCGTAAATCTACACTTACAACCTGCAATGGCCCAAGAGGTTGAGCAAGACACTTCGGAAGATACCGCAATACCAGTCTCTATGCCTGTAATTGTTGATGGTGAGACCATATTTATTGTGCGTGGAATGAGTGCAAGACCAGCAGAAGAGCGGGCATCTATGATCAGTGATAACTTAATCAAAGTTGCAGAAGAGTCCGATGATAACAAGGTTTCCATTAGAATTCGCACCAGTGAGCACGGTGAGGAAATACTAGCAAATGGATCAAAAATTCATATCGTAACTCAAGCTGACGCAGAGTTCGAACAAGTTGAAATAGACGTTTTAATCTACTTGCTAGCCGATTCAATTGAGGCTGCTATTTTAAATTATCGCTTAGATCGCAGTTATGATGCACGCGTAGATAGCCTCATCGAAGCACTGCTTTGGACGCTTGGTTTTGTCGGGTTTTCGTTTTTGTATTTCCGGCAACGAAATAGTTTTCCAGTGCTAATAGGCAAGCATATAGAGCGGCGATTTGTGGGCGTTGAGGAGGCAACGCAAGAGATAGTGCAGGGTAAGGCAGTTGCTGCATTGTCTCAGTTTATACTGCGGTTTTTGTTATTAGCACTTTATTGTATATTAATTTATTACTACATTTCATTTGTACTGTTCGCCTTTGCTGAAACGCGGCCATTTGCAGAAATTTTAATTACTTATATCACAGATCCGGTGTTTGAAGCACTCATGGGGGTTGTGCATTACATACCTAATTTGGTGACCTTGGCGATTATTTTTTACTTTACCCGTTATGCGATACGCGCAACAAAGGTTTTTTTCACTAACATCGAAGCTGGCACGTTTAAACTTAAGGACTTTGAGCCACATTGGGTATGGCCGTCTTATAATATCGTTCGCGCATTGTTGATTGCCATTGGGGTTGTATTTGCATTTCCCTATATTCCAGGATCAGATTCAGCTGCATTTCAGGGCTTAACAATTCTGGCGGGCGTTATGGTCTCAATGGGATCAAACTCGGTAGTCAGTAACGTTTTAGCCGGACTATTCGTACTTTACAGGCGTAGTGCCAACGTTGGTGATCGCATTAAAATAGGCGAACATGTTGGTGATGTGGTACGCATCCAGTTGACTGAAACGCATTTGAAATCTGTCAAAAATGAATTGATCAGTATACCAAATGCACAATTGCTAAATTCTGACGTGATAAATTATTCATCCAAAATAGATGGCCGCGGGTTGCTTTTACACACAACAGTTGGAATTGGTTATGAAGAGCCGCAGGAAAAAGTCGAGGCAATGCTGCTGGAGGCTGCTAATCGGACACAAGGTTTAAAAAAATCACCTCCGCCATTTGTTTTATGGACGGCATTGGCCGATTACGCCATTAATTATCAAGTCAACGCTTATACAACACGCGGATCAAGTATGCCCAAAATGTTGTCAGATTTGCACAGGAATATCGTTGCGGTATTTAATGAAAACAACGTACAGATTATGACGCCTTCCTATGAGGCAGATACACCAGAGCCAAAAATACCAACAGAAGCGTGGGATGGTAAATTGGCCAAAGGAATAGAGTCCTAAGTTTTACGATTGTTTAGATTACGACCTTTATCTAATTACCCAAAATAGTCGGCAAGCGAAGTCCATTTTCACGCGCGCAGTCCACTGCATCTTTATATCCTGCATCTGCGTGACGCCACACGCCACTTGCTGGATCATTCCACAACACACGCTCAAGACGTTTTGCGGCAGCATCTGTACCATCGGCACAGATGACAAGGCCAGCGTGTTGGGAAAAGCCCATACCGACGCCGCCACCATGGTGTAAGGAAACCCAGGTCGCACCAGAGGCAGTGCTGACCAAAGCATTCAAAAGCGGCCAGTCTGAAACTGCGTCTGAGCCATCTTTCATGGATTCAGTTTCACGGTTTGGCGAAGCCACTGAACCGGCGTCAAGATGATCCCGGCCTATGACTATAGGTGCACTAAGCTCTCCGGATTTAACCATCTCGTTAAAAGCAAGACCCAAACGATGACGATCACCAAGGCCAACCCAGCAAATGCGTGCAGGCAAGCCCTGAAAGCTGATCCTTTCGCGCGCCATATCCAGCCAATTATGAAGTGCATAATTGTCCGGTAGCAGTTCTTTTACTTTTTGATCTGTTTTATAGATATCTTCAGGATCACCAGACAAGGCAACCCAGCGAAAAGGTCCTATGCCGCGGCAAAACAAGGGCCGGATATAAGCCGGAACAAAACCCGGGAATGAGAAGGCATTTTCAAGCCCTTCTTCCAGTGCCATTTGTCGAATATTATTGCCATAGTCGACTGTTGGAATACCCATATCATGGTAATCGCACATAGCCTTAACATGTATCTTCATTGATGCGCGCGCTGCTTTTTCGACCGCTTTTGGATCACTTTCGCGCTTATCTTTCCACTCTGCCATGGTCCAACCCTGTGGAAGATACCCGTTTATTGGGTCATGGGCAGAGGTTTGATCTGTCACCAGATCGGGCCGTATTCCGCGTTTCACCAGCTCAGGAAAAATGTCAGCGGCATTTCCTAATAAACCGACGGATTTTGCTTCTCCGGCTGCGGTCCAGCGTTCGATCATAGCAAGGGCCTCATCCAAGGTTTCAGCCCGTTCATCAACGTAATTTGTGCGCAATCTGAAATCAATACTATCACGGTTACACTCGACTGCCAGACAGCAAGCTCCGGCCATTACGGCAGCAAGCGGCTGTGCGCCCCCCATGCCACCTAGACCTGCGGTCAGGATCCACTTACCTTTCAGGTCACCACCGTAATGCTGGCGGCCAGCTTCGACAAATGTCTCATATGTACCCTGAACAATACCTTGTGAACCAATATATATCCAACTGCCTGCGGTCATCTGGCCATACATCATCAGGCCTTTTTTATCGAGCTCGTTGAAATGGTCCCAATTTGCCCAATGCGGCACAAGATTTGAATTTGCAATCAACACACGTGGTGCATCAACATGTGTTTTGACAACAGCAACCGGCCGACCGGATTGTACAACCAGCGTCTCATCATCTTCCAGGTCTTTTAGCGTTGCAACCATGCGGTCAAAATCACCCCATGTACGTGCAGCCCGACCAATGCCTCCGTAAACAACCAATTCGTGCGGATTCTCTGCAACATCCGGATGCAGGTTATTCATCAACATCCGCATGGGTGCTTCTGTTAACCAGCTTTTGGCTGTTATCTCTGTTCCGGTTGGTGGGTAAATATCGCGAGTATTTTTACGGTCAAGCATGAGAACTTCCTTCAGGTAGAATGGGTGTATTTACGCGAATGACGACTAGGGTTTTCAATATTGTTCATCTAGGTCTACAAACATATTGATTACTATTGTACAATTATATATGCCTTATGTCTAGTCATAATATATACTGTTACCAATACAACTCACCACTCACAAATCTTATATACTGAGCGTTACCGTCCTAAATCACATGCGTAATCTATATCTTTTTAAATCACTTTGATATACTCATACATAATCATAAATACGCAGTCATAATGATAATTGGGGTTAAATGTTGCCTTCCAAAAACAGCTATACTGATATCAAGGAAATTGTACTTGCGCGCATTCGGGATCACACGTGGCCACCCGGATCAATAATCCCGGGTGAAATTGAATTGGCCGAAGAGTTTGGGTGTGCCCGCGCAACGGTTAATCGTGCTATGCGTGAATTGGCTGAAGATGGGATATTGGACCGTAAACGCAAAGCGGGGACAAGGGTAAACAAATCCCCCGTAAGGCATGCTAAGTTTGCAATACCCCTTGTTAGAATTGAGGTTGAATCGACGGGCGCGGCTTATCGCTATACTTTGCTTAACAAGAAAATATTTATAGCTCCGGCATGGTTGCGCGCACGACTTAGTCTGGGTGATTCTGCTGAAGTATTACATTTACAATGCATGCATTTTGCCGACAACACACCTTTTCAGTTTGAAGATCGTTGGATCAATATCGATGCAGTACACAACATTGAAAATGCAGATTTCACAACCATTGGCCCAAATGAATGGTTGGTAAATGAAATGCCGTTCACCGACGTAGAAATCGCATTCTCTGCCAGAGTCGCCGACAAGAAATTAGCTGAATATTTATCTCTTTCTATCGGCGAACCGGTTTTTACTACTGAAAGAATAACATGGCTTTCAGGTACACCCATCACATTTGCGCGTTTTAGCTTTGGCAGAGGTTACAGCCTGAAAACCCGGTTTTAGCTTATGCAATATCTAAAACGCGGTGTTCCTTGAAACTTCTCCATGCATTATCCGTCATACAATAAATTGGTATACGGCCTTCTCTTGCCAGGCTTTCATCCAACTCAATATCGTTGGTTGGTTTGAAAACGCCATTAATAATACGCTGCGTACCGTTGCTTTTTAGTATAGTCACAGTCACCGCGCTTGTGCCTTTTGTTTCAACTAGTTCTTTAACTTTGGATACTTCTAAAGTTTCCATATCACTATCCCTTCAAGTCATATCAACGTTTAGCTTAGACATCACTGGCATTATTTCCAGTAAATTGTTTAGCCGATTGGTAATACTTCCCCTTTTCACCCAGCAAAACTGTGCGTAATAAGAATTATGACAAATTATCTTTACAAAGGCGACCTGCCTGACGACCTAGATCTTGGCCCGATTGTAGCCATTGACAGTGAAACTATGGGGCTGATCCCGCATCGCGACCGCTTATGTGTTATTCAGCTATCCTCTGGTGACGGCAATGCGCATCTAATCCAGATAAGCAAGGATCAGACAGAAGCACCGAATTTATGCAAAATGCTGGCGAATCCCGACCAACTGAAATTGTTTCACTTCGGTCGTTTTGATATTGCGGTTATGGAAAACCGTTTTGGTGAGCTGACTGCACCAGTTTACTGCACCAAGATTGCGTCCAAACTTATCCGTACATACACCGACCGGCATGGATTGAAAAACCTGCTTCAAGAATTGTTGGGTGTTGATATTTCCAAACAACAACAAAGTTCCGATTGGGGGGCCGATACACTTACAAAAGAACAAATCGCTTATGCGGCATCAGATGTATTATACTTACATAAGATTAAAAAAGAGTTGGATATCCGGCTAGCACGTGAAGGGCGAACAGAATTGGCCCGTGCATGTTTTGACTTTTTACCATATCGTTCCAAATTGGATTTGGAAGGTTGGCCTGACATGGATATTTTTGCACATTAGTAATATTGTTCAAATTTAAGCAACAAATATTCATGGCTATTGACGCAAAGCGGGTAGGGACCCCATGTAACAACAATGACAGACATAACCAGAGATACCTATTCACAATTTATTCGCTTTGCCAAAATCGGGTTTCCGGTGTTGGCAATATTATTATTTATAGGCATTTTTACATTTAACAAAGTCAATCCAATCCGAGATGGCGTTATTATTCCAGAGATCGGACTAACCGGTCTTGCCGTCGGTCAAAAGATTACGAACCCACACTATTCCGGTGTTACAAAGTCCGGTGATGCATTTTCGATTTCTGCAAGCTCAGCTTTGCCAAATGCGCCTACTCCAGATTTGATCGATCTTGTTTTACCAAACACCACAATAGGTTTTACAAATGGCCTAGAAGTTCAATCGTCATCTAACTTCGGACAACTAAACTTGAACACACAAGAAGCGATACTTACCGGATCTGTCTCTTTGGAGACTTCTGATAATTATACGGCCAGTTCAGAAGAAATTGTGATGAATTTTTATACAGGAAATGCCTACAGCCCCGGGCGGGTTACTGCAAATGGACCAATGGGAAAGATAACGGCCGGCACAATGCGTTTAACACAAGATTTGCATAATAAAACTTCACAGGATGGTGCAATTCTTAGCTTTGGCAATGGCGTTAAGTTAGTATACTATCCTACAGAAACAACTAATAAGGTCACACCGCGTGAGTAAGCTTTTATTTTCCATTTTCACTCTTTGCATATTGATGTCTCCAGCATTGTCACAAAGCACAAATGTCCCCACTGCACAAAATGCAGAACTACCTGTCGAGGCAACGGCGGATGACCTTCAAGTAAATATGGATGATAACTCTGCGATTTTTTCTGGTAATGCAAAAGTCGTTCAAGGTATTTTGGATTTACGTGCAGATCAAATAACGGTCTTCTTTGAAGACACCAATCGAAATATAAAAACTGTAAAAGCCGTTGGCCAGGTTAAGTTCACCAACGGATCGGAAACAGCCGAGGCAGAAGATGCACTATTTGATGTCGCATCACAAATCATAACATTCTCTGGCAATGTCATTTTACGCCAGGCACAAACTTTACTGACAGGTAATTTATTGACATATAACATCACAACAAGCCGCAGTAAGATGTCCGGTGATGTGAAAACCGTCTTTATGCCGAAATAATTCATGAGCAGTTCTAAGAAAACGATAAGTAACGCTGATAGTTCTGGTCTTATTGTCAGAAACATCAAGAAAGCTTTTAAGCAGCGTGTCGTTCTAGATGACGTAAGTCTTGAACTTGGCCGGGGTGAAGTTGTCGCATTACTTGGGCCGAATGGCGCTGGAAAAACCACCTGTTTTTATTCAATTATTGGTTTAATCCGCGCTGATGCCGGTAAAGTTCTCGTAAGCGGACGCAATGTTACTCAACTTCCAATGTATCGAAGGGCACAGTTGGGTATTGGCTATCTACCACAAGAAGCCAGTATATTCAGAGGCATGAATGTGGAAGACAATATTCTATCCATATTGGAAATCTGGGAACCGAACAAAGCCGAGCAAAAAATTAAACTCGAGCAGTTACTGGAAGAGTTTTCTATTGCGTATATCAGGAAATCACCTGCACCGGCTTTATCAGGCGGTGAGCGCAGACGCGTAGAAATAGCGCGCTGTCTTGCAAGCAACCCAAATTTCGTATTGCTTGATGAACCCTTCGCAGGCGTTGACCCGATTGCCGTCGGCGATATTAGGGATTTGGTTGCAACTTTAAAAAACCGAAATATCGGAGTTTTGATCACGGATCATAATGTACGCGAAACTTTGGAAATCGTGGATCGCGCTTATATCCTTCATGGCGGGAAAGTATTGATGAGCGGAACTCCAAAAGAAGTTATTTCGGATCCAAATGTTCGCAATGTTTATCTTGGAAGCACGTTCAAGATATAGAATTCACAACGATTAGCAGATTTTATTCCAGATTGTATTGCGCGACTCACTAAGCCGTCCTAGGCTGTAGATATGAACCTTCCACATTCCAGTTCTTGCACCTGTTTGATTTAAATCATACAGGCGTATGTGTATGGAAGGGTTCATATAGTATAAATAAAGGAGCTTTTATGCGTTACCAAATCAGCGGAAAACAAATCGATGTAGGCGAATCACTTACCAACCACGTTAAAGATGGAATAGGTGAAATAGCGACGAAATATGCCCAAAGACCTACCGAAATAACTGTTACATTTTCAAAAGATGCCCATGAATTCAAATGCGAATCAACCATACATTTATCCACCGGACTAAGTGTAGCCGCTGAAGGGAAAAGCACAGAAATATATGATTCCTTTGAAAAATGTGCTGAGAAAATCGAGAAACAACTTAGAAGGTATAAACGACGGTTGAAAGACCATCATAAAGATCGTGTTACACCGGTTGAAGTTATGGAAGCTTCGGCGTATATCCTCGCCAGCGAAGATGCAGAAAACTTGAATGAACCGGAATCACTTCAACCTGTTATCGTCGCTGAGATGGAAACAAAAATTCAGTCACTATCTGTTGGTGAAGCAGTGATGCAGATGGAATTAGCTGATACGGCTGTTTTGGTTTTTCGAAATGAAGGCCATAAACGCTTAAACGTAGTGTATAAGAGGAAAGACGGAAACATAGGCTGGGTTGATCCAACAAATTTGGAATAGCTCAAATCAGCATAAGTTTTTGGCGGTGACACATGATACTTACGGAAATACTAGTGGTAGAAGCTGTGCATTATGCACATCACGAAACCAGTAAAAAACGCCTGTTTCAGAAAATTTCTGAGCAGGCTGCAAGTGCTTACGGTATTGACAGTGCGCACGTCTTTTC
>JAJFHY010000100.1 GCA_021775375.1 Amylibacter sp.
TTCCATTCGGCCATCTGACACCACGGTTTTAGAGCCGAATATGACCTTCCATTTCATGCCGGCACTTTGGATGGCGGACTGGGGGCTGGAAATTACTGAAACCCTGCGTATTCGCGAAAACGGGGTGGCCGAACCGCTGGCAGATTATCCACGCAAATTGTTTGTGAAAGATTAGGTGTTTTGAATGAGCCGACTGAACGAGACTATTGATGTACTGGATCGCCTGATTGGTTTCCCGACCATCTCAAGCGACAGTAATATGGATTGCATTCTGTATTTAAAGGATTATCTGACCAATTTGGGCGCGCGGTGTGAATTGACATCGGAAGAGGAAGGCAAAGCCAACCTGTTTGCCACGCTTGGGCCTGATGGTGATGGCGGTATTATTCTGTCAGGACATACCGATGTGGTTCCGGTTGAGGGGCAAAACTGGACGTCTGACCCATTCATCATGCGCAAAGATGACGGCAAACTATACGGCCGTGGTACATGTGACATGAAAGGGTTTATTGCGGCCAGTGTTGTTACGGCGCAAGAATATGCAAAGCGGGAGTTGAAACGCCCGCTGCATTTCGCTTTTACCTATGACGAAGAAACCGGCTGCACGGGTGCGCGGGTCTTGGTCAATCAACTGATCGCCAATGGTCTAAAGCCATCGGTTTGTATTGTGGGTGAACCAACCTCGATGCGTATTATCGACGGGCATAAAGGCTGCAGTTCGTTTTCGACCGATTTTACCGGGGTTGAAGGTCATTCAAGTTTACCGGGCCATGCCGTTAACGCACTGGAATATGCCAGCCGGTTTGTGGCCCATCTGATGGAATTACGCAAAGAGATGCCGGCGCGTGCACCGAAAGATACAAAGTTTGACCCGCCTTATACGACCAGCTCTGTTTGTGGCATGCATTCGGGCGTGGCCCATAATGTTATTCCAAACAAAGCTTTGGTTGAATGGGAAATGCGCGCGATACAGCAAACGGATCATGATTACATCTGTGATAAGATGCAAGATTATGTAGACGGCGTGTTATTACCCGAAATGAAGGCGAAATCACCAAATGCCAATATTGAAGAGGTGTTTCGGTCCGTCGGGGAGCCGTTGGAACCCGATGTGCACAGTGAAGCCGTGAAACTGATCCGCGATTTGACCGGGAGCAATTCAACGGATGTTGTATCCTTTGGAACCGAAGCCGGTATCTTTCAGGGTGCGGGCATTAGTGCTGCACTTTGTGGGCCGGGCTCGATTGAGCAGGCACATCGGCCTGACGAATTTGTGGAAATTACACAAATGGACGAATGTCTGAAGATGCTGGACCGGTTGGCGGAGAAACTGATATGACCCATTTTGCTGTCATAGGCCGTGGATTGATAGGGTCTGCAGCGGCGCGCCATCTTGCAATTGCAGGCCATCAAGTGACCTTGATCGGGCCGCCGGAACCCGCCGATAAGGTTAATCATGCAGGTGTATTTGGCAGCCATTATGATGAGGGGCGCATTACACGGGCCTTGGATCCTGATTTATACTGGTCAAATGTCAGTGCTGCCTCAATCGCGCGGTATAAGGATATAGAGGCGCAAACCGGAGTGTCGTTTTTTACTGAATGTGGGGCAATGATAGCGGGACCTCAAAATAGTGAATACATTCAAAGTGTTAAACGCATCCAAAAGGATCAGGGCATCGTTTGCGACCGGTTTTTCGGTTCAGTTTTAGTTGAGGCTTTTCCTTATTTCAAATTTCCGGATGACTTTCAGGCGTTATATGAACCAAAGGCCGCAGGGTATATCAGCCCGCGCAATCTGGTTCAGGCACAAACGGTCGCAGCAACCAATGCAGGGGCAAAACTGGTGGATGCGATTGCGCTGGGATTGAGTGAAACAAAGCCAGGAATTATTATCACGACGGACAAGGATGAGATAAACGCCGATCAGGTTCTGGTTGCTGCGGGCGGTTTTACCAATATGATCTTGCCGCAACCGCTGCCGCTAATTGCCTACGCGCGTACCATAGCTTATTTTGAGCTGAACGAGGATGAGGCCATGCGCTTGTCAGACATGCCTTCATTGGTGCTAAGCTTTGCGGATGGTCGCGCCCCCTATATTCTACCTCCAATTCTTTACCCAAACGGCAAAACCTATATTAAGATCGGCGGCGATCAGGTCGATGAAATGCTGGAAACTGTTGATGATATCAAGGCTTGGTTCAAAAGCGGAGGCTCGGCTGAGGTTGGGAAATACCTGCGTTCTATGTTGCTGGATGTAATCCCGAACTTACGATATGAAACCATGCATACCGAGGCTTGTATGACAACGTTTACCGCAGATGAAAGGCCGATCATTTCAAGGCAATCGGATCGGATTACAGTTGCAGTTGCAGGTTGTGGGCGCGGAGCTAAATGCTCGGACGAGCTGGGGCGCAGGGCAGCTGAACAGGCAACCGCTTTTGATACTGTTTAATGTCGCGGGCAGGCTATTGTGCAAGATTGCAAATGTTTTACACACGGCACCAAGAAGTTTCCCGATTGACCGAACCAATATGAACGATTACAGCGATTTCATAAGGGCGGATATTCGCGATTTTTAAAAAGGCAACGCTGTGATTTCCATTTGGATATTAGGGTTTATCGTAGGGGCAGGGCATGCGTTCGAGCCTGACCATATGGCTGCCGTTTCGGCATTGATCAGCGATAAAACCTCGCGCCGCGATATTGTGCGTCACGGTATGATCTGGGGTATTGGGCATACGTTGGTCTTGCTGCTTGTGGGCGGTGTGGCATTGTTGATGAAAACCACCTTGTCGGAGCAATTTGCAGTTGGGCTGGAAGTGATGGTCGGCGTGATGCTGGTCGGGCTTGGGGCGCATGTGATTTACCGCCTTCGCCGTGATCGTGTGCATTTGCATCGCCATAGTCACCAAGACGGCGTTGAGCATATTCATATCCATTCCCACCAACATGACACCACCCCGCACACGCCTGCAAAACACAAGCATGCGCACCCCGACAGATCAGCATGGCGCACGCTTATGGTTGGGATTATGCACGGGTTGGCAGGGTCTGCGGCGATTATTCTGACCACGGCGGCTACACTGAATTCGACGTCATTAGGTTTGTTCTACATTGCCACTTTCGGTGCGGGATCGATTCTAGGTATGGCCGCTATTTCACTTATGATGTCTCTGGTTTTGATCCCTGTACGCGCTTTGACGCGGTTAAATAACGGGCTGCATTATTTTATCGGTACAGCGACGATGTCTGTGGGATTATATGTGATCGTGACGTCAGGTACGCTGCTGGAAGCTATGATTTAAACATCGCCATGAATGTTCGGATCAATTTGCCGCCGCTGCGTTCCTTCAGGTTTATCACGACCTCTTCCATCTCTATAGGCTCGCCTTTGATGTGAATGGCAACCAGATGATTGCTGTTCGAGAATTCTTTTTGTGACACAAATCCGATACCTGTGCCTGAGCCAACGATTTCCTGTACTGCTTCACGACCTTCTGCCTCTATTGAAGGGATAAGCTTTACACCTGCGGCCTTGGCGGCTGTTTCCAGTTTTTGGCGGGTTTTTGACCCGGCTTCACGCATGACCAAGGGCAATTTAGCGAGTTGCTGTATGGAAAGTGCCTTGTGCTTTGAAAGCGGATTGGATATTGCCGCAAAAGCGATAATCGGGCTTTTCCCGAGTTTTACAACCTGAATTTTCGGATTATCCGGGGTGGTGCCCAAAACGCCGATATCGGCATCATAGGATAAAAGATCAGCGATAACATCTTGGGAATTGCCGGTTTTTATCTTTATCTTGATTTGCGGGAATGTTTCGCGGAATTTTTTAAGTGGCCCAAGAATATGATAGGCAGAATCTGCGTTTATCCGCAACGTGCCGGTCGTAAATGCTTTGTTTTCGGTCAAAAAATCCAAAGCCTGATTTTCAACTTCAAACAGTCGTTTGGTGATCTCAAATAATTTTTCACCTTGCGGGGTTAGTGATACCTGCTTTTTTTGGCGGTTAAATAGCAAAAGATCATATGCTTCTTCCAGTTTTCTGACCTGATCTGAAACTGCTGGTTGGGTCAGATATAATGCCTGCGCCGCACGGGAAAACCCACCGCAAGTGGCGACAAAATGAAAGGCGCGGATTTGAACATAGCGCATGCATCACAACCTATAAGTATAATTGATATTATAATATGATTTAACGATTTTACAAATGATATATTCTGCGGCAAAACAATGTCAGAAAAGCATAATAGCAAAGTGATGCAACCTTATGTCTGACAGTGTAAAAATACCGAATCCGCGTTTAGGCGAGCCCTTTTTGTTAACGCCCGGACCGTTGACCACATCATATGAAGTCAAGCAGGCAATGCTGCGCGATTGGGGTAGCTGGGATGACGATTTCCGCGCAATGACATCTGAATTGCGCAAAGGTCTACTGGCTTTAACCGGAGACACCAATGGGGTGCTGGATTGCGTGCCTATACAAGGTAGCGGGACATTTGCGGTTGAGGCGATGATCGGGACGTTTGTGCCAAAGGACGGTCATGTTCTGGTTCTTGCGAACGGAGCATACGGCAAGCGATCTGCCGAAACGGTTGAACGCATCGGTCTGGGCCTTACCCTGATCGATAAAGGTGATTATATGCCGCCACGCGGTGAAGAGGTTGCAGCGGCGTTAGCGGCTGATCCGTCTATCACGCATGTTATTGTGGCCCATTGCGAAACCAGTTCCGGTATCCTGAACCCCGTGCAAGAGATTGCAGATGCGGTCCATGCCGCAGGGCGCAAGTTTCTGATCGACAGTATGAGCGCCTTTGGCGGGGTCGATCTGGATTTTGAAGATCTGAAATATGAAGCGATGGTGTCATCCGCCAATAAATGTATCGAGGGTGTTCCGGGGTTTGGCTTTGTGATTGCCCGCAAAGACGCGCTGGAAGCGGCCAAAGGGAATTGCCATTCGCTTAGTCTGGACATGCACGCGCAATGGGCCACGATGAATAAAACGGGTCAATGGCGGTTTACGCCACCGACCCATGTTGTGGCGGCCTTTCTGGTTGCACTCGCGGCACATAAGGCCGAGGGCGGTGTTACCGGACGGGGCGCACGCTATACGCGCAACCGTGATGTGATGGTTGAGGGCATGCGCGCATTGGGGTTTGAGACATTGTTGCAAGACCGTTGGTTGTCGCCGATTATTGTGACATTTTTCTGCCCTGCGGATGAAAAGTTTGTATTCAGCGATTTCTATAATTTGATGAAACAAAAGGGCTTTATCATTTACCCCGGAAAACTGACTGTTGTGGATAGTTTCCGTGTTGGCTGCATTGGCCAGATGGATGAACATATCATGCGTCGTGTGGTAACGGCCGCAAAAGAAACACTTGACGAAATGGGTGTCGCAGATGCAACCCCACCCGAAGCAGCACTGATCGAGCGCGCCAAACTGGCAGCTTAAAAATCATAAAGGAATGAAAATGACTAAATTGTCACCAGTGGTCGTGAACGACCGTACTTATGCCGCACCAAAGACATGTGCGATTGCGATTTGTCTTGATGGCTGCGAGCCTGCTTATCTGGATGAGGCAATCAGTGCAGGCCTGATGCCAAACTTGAAACGGATCAAAGAAACCGGTACTGACCGTCTGGCGCATTCCGTGATCCCGTCGTTTACAAATCCCAACAATCTGTCGATTGCCACAGGGCGCCCGCCTTCGGTACACGGTATTTGCGGCAACTATCTGTATGACCCCGAAACCAAGACAGAAGTCATGATGAATGATGTGCGTTTCTTGCGCGCGCCGACAATTTTCCACAAATTTCAAGAAGCTGGTGCACGTGTTGCGATTGTTACAGCCAAAGATAAACTGCGGGCCTTGCTGGGCGCAAAGTTGACATTCGACAATGATACTGCAATTTGTTTTTCCGCAGAACGCTCTGACATCACCACAGTTGCAGAACATGGCATTGATAACGGTAGTGAATGGACTGGCATGGCGGTCCCCGAGGTTTATTCCGCAGAGTTGTCAGAGTTTGTGTTTGCAGCCGGTGTAAAACTGCTGGCAGAATGGAAGCCGGATGTGATGTATCTGACCACTACGGATTTCATCCAGCATAAACACGCACCGGGCGCACCTGTAGCCAATTCATTTTATGAGAATTTTGACAGATATCTGGGGCAGCTTGATGAAATGGGGGCTGCGATTGTTATCACGGGTGATCATGGGATGAAGCCAAAGCACCACGCGGACGGCAGCCCGAGTGTCGTTTATGTTCAGGACCTTATGGATGAATGGCTGGGTGAAGCTGCGGCGCGTGTGATCTTGCCGATTACTGATCCTTATGTGGTTCATCACGGCGCACTTGGTTCTTTTGCAACCATGTACCTGCCTGCTGATACTGATCGTCAGGACATCATTGACCGCCTTGCAAAAATCGATGGTATCGAATTTGTTTGCGGACGCGAAGAAGCTTGTGGTCGCTTCGGTTTGCCCGCCGATCGCATCGGGGACATTGTTTTGACTTCCGGCGAAACGGTTACAATCGGAACATCCGAAGATCGCCATGATCTGGCGGCTTTGAAAGACCCATTGCGCAGCCACGGCGGCCTGCATGAACAAACAGTACCGTTCATTGTCAATCGCGTGCTAGAGTTGGACGGGGCCCCTGATTTGCGCAACTTTGATGCGTTTTTCGTTGCGACCAAAGCGGCAGCACTTTGATATGAAGGATAATGATAGCATGCCTAACAAAACAGATATCAGACATGAAGGTATGCGCATCGGTGGTGAGATTGTTTTCACTGACGATGTGGTTGAAGTAAAATACCCCTATACCGACGAAGTGATAGGAACTGTGCCTGCGGGCAAGGCAGAACACGCGCGCAAAGCTTTCGAGATTGCAGCTGCGTATAAGTCAAAGCTGTCGCGCTACGAGCGCAGCCAAATCCTGCAACGCACGGGCGAGCTGATCGGCGAACGGCGCGATTATCTTGCCAAATGGCTGACGCTTGAGCTTGGCATCTGCCACCAGCATGCGATCTATGAAACCAAACGTGCACAGGATGTTTACCAGTTCGCGTCACATCAGGTTCTGAACGATGACGGCGAGATTTTTTCGTGTGATCTGACACATAACGGTAAAGAACGTAAAATCTTTACAAAACGTGAACCTGTTAAGGCTATTTCTGCAATCACACCGTTTAACCACCCATTGAACATGGTTAGTCACAAAATAGCGCCGTCCATTGCGACAAACAATTGCATGGTGGTCAAACCAACAGAGCTGACCCCGCTCACTGCGATTGCTTTGGCTGATATACTCTATGAAGCGGGCCTTCCACATGAGATGCTTCAGATCGTCACCGGCATGCCGCAAGACATCGGTGAAGAGATGATCGTCAATGAAAACATCGACATCATTACCTTCACAGGCGGCGTTCCTGTGGGCAAATTGATTGCGTCAAAAGCATCCTACAAGCGCCAGGCGCTGGAACTGGGCGGCAATGACCCGTTGATTATATGTAATGATCTGACAGATGCCGATTTAGACAAAGCCGCGACCATTGCTGTTGCGGGTGCCACCGGCAATTCGGGGCAGCGTTGTACGGCGATCAAACGGATTTTGGTGCAGGAAAGCGTGGCCGATAAATTTGTGCCTCTTGTGCTGGAAAAAGCCAAGGCGATCAAATTCGGTGATCCACAGGATCCAGAGACCCAGTTGGGTTGCGTGATCCATTCGCAAGCCGCCGAGCTGTTTGAAAACCGTGTATTTATGGCCGAAAAAGAAGGCGCTAAAATCCTGTATCATCCCGGTCGACAAGGCGCGCTTTTGCCACCCATCGTGGTGGATTTTGTGCCCCATGACAGTGAATTGGTGATGGAGGAAACCTTTGGTCCGATCATTCCGATTGTGCGTGTTCCTGACAATGACGAAGAGGTCATGGCGATTTCCAACTCTACGGATTTTGGCTTGTCCTCGGGTGTTTGCACCAACGATCTGAACCGTGCGATTGCATATATCAACGGTCTGGATGTGGGCACATGCAACATCTGGGAACAACCGGGCTACCGGATTGAAACGTCCCCCTTTGGCGGCATCAAAGACAGCGGCAATGCGGTTAAAGAAGGTGTCACCGAAGCGATGAAGTTTTTCACCAACGTCAAAACCTATTCTTTGCCGTGGCCGGAATAGGTGTCATTCCTGATCGAGGTCGCATGAAAACTAAGTTTGAACGTTTCAGCCATACCGAGGGCGAGTCGAACACGTCGGATGCACGGCGTGACTGGGCAGATCAGGCGACAGGGCCAAAATCCGCGCCTTTACTGGAACGCGATGCAAAAGCGTTCCTGCATCAAAGCCTTTCCAGCCCTTGTGTCAGTACCATAGCGAAAGCGGAAGGGATCTGGATCGAGGATTTGGATGGCAAACGCTATATGGATTTTCACGGCAATTCTGTGCATCACATTGGCTATGGCCACCCCAAACTGGTGGCTGCAATTAAAGCACAACTGGATGATCTACCGTTTGCGCCGCGTCGTTTTACCAATGAACCCGCCGTCGCACTGGCGGAAAAGCTGGCAGCTATTGCGCCGGGCAATTTGAATAAGGTGTTGTTCACAACAGGCGGGTCTGATGCGAATGAAGTTGCGTTGAAAATCGCACGTGCTGCGACGGGGCGGTTTAAAACTGTTTCATTTTGGGATGCGTTCCACGGGGCGGGCTTTGGTGCAGCGTCTGTTGGGGGCGAAGCGACGTTTCGGTCACATATTGCCGGGCCGCTTTTGCCCGGCGCGGAACATGTCGCACCTTTTGCCTGTTATCGCTGCCCGTATAATCATGCGGGGCCTGATGTGTGTGGGTTGGCATGTGCTGAAATGGTGAAATACGTGCTGGAACGCGAGGGCGATGTCGCTGCTGTGATAGCAGAACCGATGCGTGCGGTGCCTTATGTGCCACCGCCCGGTTTTTGGCAGTCTGTGCGTGAGGCCTGTAATGCCCACGGTGCCTTGTTGATCATGGATGAAATTCCGACAGGTTTGGGTAAAACGGGCAAGTTTTTTGCCTTTGAGCATGATGATTTTATTCCTGATATTGCGGTTCTTGGCAAAGCGCTTGGTGGGGGTATCTTGCCGATTGCCGCCTGTATTGCAGATGAAAAACTGGATGTTTGCGGCGATTTTGCCATTGGGCATTACACCCATGAAAAGAACCCCGTGACTGCACGCGCCGCACTGACCACGCTTGAAATAATCGAAGAAGAAGGTTTGGTCGATCGTGCAGCTGAATTAGGGGCCTATGCGATGGCGCGGCTTGAAAGCTTTGCTCAGAATTGTGCTATCATTGGTGATGTACGGGGCAGGGGATTGATGTTCGGGGTCGAGATTGTATCTGACAAGGCAAATAAAACCGCAGCACCCGATTTGGCGGAAACCATCTATTATAAATGCCTGGATAAGGGGTTGAGTTTCAAGATCAGCCAAGGCTGTGTATTGACCCTGTCACCACCCCTGACGATTGAACGCAATGATCTGGATGCGGCGTTAACGATTGTTGAAACTGCGATTGGTGAAGCGATTTAAAACTGCGGATCAATGACGCTTGGTGAAGGCCCGCAGCGCTCTATTGATATACCAGCGGCCAACAGGATGTCTTCGCGGTAACGACCTGCAATAAGTTGCACACCTACGGGGATTTTGCCCGCAAATCCTGTTGAAACCGTTAACCCCGGCAATCCCAGCAAAGGTATTGCAAGCTGCGTCAATTGTGCCTCCATTGCTGCCTCGAAATTCTGATCAGAGCTGACATCATATTGCTGCGGGAAGGGCAATTGGCCTGATACCGGGCATAACAAAACAGGGTATTTTTGCATGAATAATGACCATTCACGCAACAGGCCGGCACGCGCTTGCAAAGCATTCAACAAACCGTGCATATCAATATCCGGCGAGCGTTTGGTCATACGGTCGAATATCCACATGGAATCCGCTTCGGCTTCTTTTGCAATCATTTCTTTTGCGCCGTAACGCATTTCGCCCATCCAGAGTTTTGCGTTTAAATCAGCTGCTTCACGCATCGGCGGGCAGGGAATCTCTTCAACTGTCCAGCCATCCGCTTCTAATCTTTTGGCCGCATCTGTCAGGGCGGCTTTGACTACTGGAACTACAGGCATGCCTTCGGGGGCAATGGTCAGCGCTGCACGCTTGGGAAATGTACCCAAATCAATGGGGGCAGGAACCCACCATGGATCGCGCGGGTCTGCGGCGGACATGGCTTCAAGTGCCAAAGCGATATCATCCATTGTACGGGCGATCGGGCCTGAAACGGCCATAAGCTGTGCTCCGATATGGCGTTCAGCCCCTGATGCGTTATAGGCAGGAATACGTCCCAATGTCGGACGCAACCCGTGCAATCCGCAGGCATAAGCCGGATAGCGGATAGAGCCGCCTATATCGGTGCCGTGTCCGATGGCGCAGATGCCGCTTGCAACAGCCGCCGCAGCGCCGCCAGATGAGCCACCCGGAGTTATGCATTTATCGTGCGGGTTCAGGGTTTGGCCGTGCAGATCGTTATTGGTAAACCAGCGTAAAGAAAATGCAGGCGTGTTGGTACGCCCGACGATCACACCGCCGGCTTTTTTGATGTTTGAAACAACGGGGCTATCGGTTTTTGCAACCAGATCTTTCATTATTTTCAAGCCGTTGGTTGTTGCGTGCCCTGTCTGGTCTGCATTAACCTTGATCGTGACAGGGACACCGCATAGCGGGCCGGGGTCCTGACCATTGGCAATTTGTGTGTCAACAGCGCGCGCAGCACTTAAGGCTTCTTCCGGAAATTCCTGCACCACTGCATTTAGTGCGGGATTGACCGTGGCCAGTCGCTCTAGATGAGCGGTTGTAATTTCTACCGCTGTAAGTTTTTTCGTTTTAACATGGCTTGCTAGTTCAGTTGCTGAAAGTTTCCAAAGTTCTGACATGACGTCCTCATAAGATTGTCATGCACAAGACTGGCCCAGTTTATCGGGCTTTGCAACAATTTGCGTTGCTTGCTTCTTGACGGCCATGCGGTATTGAAATAGGACGTGAATTCTGTGAGCGGGTATGGTGAAATGGTATCATAAGAGCCTTCCAAGCTTAAGGCGCGGGTTCGATTCCCGCTACCCGCTCCAAGCTTACTTGCACTTTTGAACAGGCCTGTTATCGATGCTTTACAGCATTTGAAAGATGGCCAATGAGACGATCAACCAACAGTCCAAACGACCTTGAAGAACGCGAAAAATCCAAGAAAGTTGGATCGCTGCGAGGGCTGATACCTTTTCTAAAACCGTACCGTACGTTGATTATGCTGGCAATGCTGGCGTTGGTTACGACGGCAAGTTTGTCATTGTTATTGCCACTTGCCGTGCGCCGTGTGGTTGATGGGTTTTCCGCCGACCGCGCAACACAAATGGATCAGTATTTCGGTGCTGCGATCGGGATTGCACTGCTATTGGCCATTGGCACCGGTTGTCGTTATTACTTTGTGACGCGCTTGGGTGAACGGGTGATCGCGGACATTAGAACATCTATATATAACAAAATGATAGGGATGTCGCCGCAGTTTTTCGAGCGCGTTATGACGGGTGAAGTCATTTCACGTATCACAACGGATACAACACTGATCCTGTCAGTTATCAGCAGTTCGGTTTCTATTGCATTGCGCAATCTTTTGATTTTTCTGGGCGGCATGGTTTTGATGCTTTTGACCTCTTTGAAACTGACAAGTTTAGTCCTGTTGATTGTGCCTTTGGTTATTGTTCCGATTATTGTGCTAGGCCGCCGCGTGCGCGGGCTTAGCCGTGAAAATCAGGATAAGATTGCGGAAAGTGCGGGCAATGCCTCTGAAACATTGCTTGCAGCGCAAACGGTGCAGGCTTTTACCCATGAAGCCCCAAGCAAAAAACGTTTTTCAGACCTGACGGAGCTGGCTTTTGATGCGGCACGTAAGCGCATAGGTGTAAGGGCGATAATGACTGTCATCGTGATTTTTATGGTGTTTACCGGCGTTCTGGGTGTGCTTTGGATGGGGGCACGTGACGTGCGTGCTGATATAATGTCTCCGGGGGAATTGGTGCAGTTTGTTATTTACGCGGTCCTTGTCGCGGGCGCTGTTGGTGCTTTGTCCGAGATTTGGGGCGAATTGCAACGTGCAGCAGGTGCAACCGAGCGATTGGCCGAGTTAATAGATGCCGAGGATAATGTAACTGATCCTGTGATACCCAAAACTATGAAGCAACCCGTCCGCGGTGCGCTTAAGTTTGATGCGGTCAGTTTCAATTACCCTTCAAGGCCCGATATGCCTGCCTTAAAGGACATGAACCTATCGATAAAACCGGGTGAGACAATTGCCCTGGTGGGGCCGTCCGGGGCGGGTAAGTCAACTGTATTCCAAATGGTTCTGCGGTTTTTTGATCCAATATCAGGGGCTGTTTTATTCGACGGAATAGACATTAAAGAGATCGACCGTGATATTTTCCGCAAGGAAATGGCTTATGTGCCGCAAGATCCGGTTATATTTGCCACATCTGCCAAGGAAAACATTCGTTTCGGTCGCCCGGATGCAACGGATGATGAAGTTGTAGAGGCGGCAAAAGCAGCCGCAGCTCATACGTTTCTGATGAAATTGCCTGATGGTTATGACAGCTTTGTCGGCGAACGCGGTGTGATGCTGTCGGGCGGGCAAAAACAGCGCATAGCTATTGCGCGGGCCATTTTACGTGACGCGCCTGTATTGTTGCTGGATGAGGCGACCTCTGCGCTTGACGCGGAAAGTGAACTGGCCGTGCAAAAAGCTGTAGAATTGCTGGCCAAAGACCGCACAACATTGATCGTGGCACACCGTTTGGCCACGGTTAAAAAGGCCGACCGTATTGTTGTGATGGATGAAGGTGAAGTTGTCGCTACCGGTACGCATGCAGAGTTGGTTAAAGAGGGCGGACTTTACGCAAGATTAGCCAAGTTGCAGTTTACGCAATAGCGAAATGCCCCGGTCAGTTTTTCTTTTCGTTTACTTGTAATGACCTGCCCTAATACCCACCTGATTAAAGGCGGCTTAAATGTGCTGCACTATATCTGATAGGAGGGTCTTATGGGGCTATTAAATTTTGTAAAAAATGCAGGAAAATCTTTGTTCGGGTCGGCTGAAGCCGCGGAACCCGATGCAGATGTTTTAAAACAAGAGATTGAAAAACTGGGTCTGGATGCCAGCGGTCTGGAAATCAGTGTCGAGGGTGATACGGTTTCTGTCGGCGGTGAAGCTGTCAGTCAGGAAATGAAGGAAAAGGTCATTCTTGCAGTAGGTAACGTTGAAGGCGTGGCCGGTGTTGAAGACAATGCAGGTGGCGGAGGTACGTTCCATACGGTTGTACGCGGTGATACATTGTCCGCGATTGCGAAGAAGTCTTTGGGAAGCGCAAACCGCTATCCTGAAATCTTCGAAGCCAATAAACCCATGCTGACCCATCCCGACAAGATTTATCCCGGTCAGGTTTTGCGCATCCCAAGCTAATACTGATTGAGCATAAATCTAACTAGGGCAGGTTATCCTGCCCTTTTTTATGCTTGGACGTATCGTAATTCTTGCGTCATCCTTGAATGTAACGCATCCTAGAAGAATTCTACGGTTGGGAACCTGTGGAATTTGGGAGGAATGACATGAATTATAAATTTGCGACATCTGCAGATATAAAAGCAATCGAAAAAGAAATGCCGGTCGAAGATCGCTGGAGTGCTGAAACGGTTTATGAGCAGTTATGTCAAACCCGTGATGCTTATCCGGACAAACCGGCTGTCAGTTTTCAATTGAAATCCGGCCCCAAAGACAAAGCGATCACACTTTCCTGGACCGATCTGACAAAACAGGTCACGCAATGTGCCAATCTGTTTCGCTCTTTGGGTATCGGTAAAAAAGATGTGGTGGCTTACCTCTTGCCAACCTCTCATGAGACCCTGATCACATTGATGGGGGGGATGACCGCAGGGATTGTGGCCCCGATCAATCCGACGCTGGAGCCTGAACAAATTGCAGCGCTGCTGCACGAAGCGGGTGCCAAGGTTCTGGTGACGATGAAATCTTTCCCGAAAACCGAAGTGGCGCAATTGGCAGCAAAAGCTGTGGCCTTGACGCCATCGGTTGAAACGGTGGTCGAGGTCGATCTATTACCGCATCTTACGCCGCCTTTAAAATGGATCGTACCTTTTATCCGTCCCAAAAACCCTGTGACGCACAAGGCAAAAGTGATTGATTTCAACACAGCTCTTGCGGCACAACCGGATGATGAATTGGCTTTTGCAGAAACCGGCGATCGGTTCTGTGCCCATTTTCATACAGGTGGCACAACCGGCATGCCCAAGATCGTGCAGCATAAACATTCCGGTGTTTTATATAATGGTTGGCTTGGGGATGCGTTGCTTTATTCCGCAAGCGACAATGTTCTTTGCCCACTTCCCTTGTTTCATGTTTTTGCAGCCTATCCGATATGGGCTGGGTGCCTTGCGTCCGGTGCACATATGATTCTGCCAACGCCTGCGGGTTATCGCGGCGAAGGGGTATTTGATAATTTCTGGCAGTTGATCGAACGTTGGCAGGCAACATTTTTTGTTACAGTGCCAACGGCAGCATCCGCGTTGATGCAGCGACCTGTGAACGCCGATATTTCATCCTTGAATGCTGTGTTTTGTGGTTCAGCGCCCTTGCCGGTAGAGTTGTTCAAGCGATTTCAAACAGCAACCGGTGTCGAAATTCTTGAAGGTTACGGCATGTCTGAAGCAACTTGCCTGATCTCGTGCAATCCAAAAGACGGGTTACGTAAAGTCGGCTCTGTGGGGGTCATTCTGCCCTATACGGATGTAAAAATCTTACACTGCGACAGCTCCGGTAAAGTTCTGGAAGAAATGCAAACCGAAGAGGTCGGCGAGATTTGTGTGTCGAACCCCGGTGTGGTTGTCGGTGCCACATATACAGAAGCTGGCAAAAACAAAGGGCTTTTTGCCAAAAAGAAATACCTGCGCACGGGCGATTTGGGGCGTTTCGACAAAGACGGGTATCTATGGATTACGGGCCGTGCCAAGGATTTGATTATTCGCGGCGGCCATAATATTGATCCCGCGATGATAGAAGAGGCAATGGCTGCCCATGAACAGGTTGCTTTTGCCGGCGCCATTGGCCAGCCGGATGCAAAAGCTGGTGAATTGCCTTGCGCCTATGTGGAACTAATTTATGGCGCAACGGTTACGCTGGATGACTTGATGGCTTTTGCAAAAGAGCATGTGCATGAACGTGCAGCGGTACCTAAGTACATGGAAATTATGGACGAATTACCAAAAACCGCTGTTGGGAAAATCTTTAAACCGGATTTGCGCAAAGCTGCCATCAGCCGCATTTATAATGCAGCATTGGTGGATGCCGGGTTAGATGTGCATGTGGTAAGGGTGATTGAAAGCAAAAAGCGTGGACTTGTGGCGCAGCTTGTGAAAGCGGATGACAGTATCAAGGATAAAGACGTAACCAAGGTTTTGGGCAGCTTCATCCGCCCTTGGGAATGGGCTGAATAGGTAAACCTTATGTGGCAAGGCAGCCTTTTACATATACATACGACCCCTGAAGGCCGTGCGCCGATGGTTGAACTGCAATCGGCCAAGCTGATCGAAGGGCAGGGGATTGAAGGCGATCGTTATGCGTTGGGGACGGGGAAATATTCACCTTTCCCGGATATTCGCGAGGTCACATTGATCGAAGTAGAAACTCTTGAGGCTTTGATCCGCGATCATGATATTGATCTGTCCCCTGAAGAACATCGCCGCAACCTGACAACACGGGGCGTTCCACTGAACCATCTTGTCGGCAAGCGGTTTCGGGTCGGGAATGTTTTGCTGGAAGGCGGCAGGCTGAATACGCCGTGCCGTTATCTGGACCTTGTGACGGGTAAAACGGTTTGCGACCTAATGGAGCATAGATCGGGTTTGAACTGCTCAATCGTGCAGGGTGGCGAGATTAGAACCGGTGATATTATCAAGCCCTAACTGTTCTGCCCTGCAAATTGCGCCTGCATTTCATCACGGGCATCATCGCTGATTTTGGCAAACATCACCTCTGGTACAGTAAATGCGTGACCTGCGGGCAGTGTTTCCAATGCAGCTGAAATATCCGTAGGCCATGCTGCTTTTGTGTTCATGGCTTTTAGCATTGTGGCGGCAGCATCAGGGATGAAGGGTTCAGACAGTACAGCATAAAGCGGGATCAGATTGAGTGCAAAGCGTACGATTGCGGCGGCGGCATCAGGGTCGGTTTTGAACTTGGCCCACGGCTCGGCGGCTTGCAAGTATTCATTGCCCGCCACCCAAATGGCACGTAAGTCGGCTGCAGATTTGCGAATTTCCATCGCTTCCATATGCGTTTCATATGCCTTTAGGCGTGTGGTTATTTCTGCGATCACGGCTTCTTCGGCAGGGCCGTAAGCACCGCCCGCAGGTACTTCTTCACCGAATTTTGCACGGCAGAACTTGGTGATGCGTGATACGAAATTACCCAATACATCTGCCAAGTCTTTATTCACGGTGGCTTGGAAGTTTTCCCATGTGAATTCACTGTCAGAGCTTTCGGGCACATGGGTCAGCAACCACCAGCGCCAGTAGTCAGATGGCAGAATGTTCAGTGCCTGATCCATAAAGACACCACGCCCCTTAGACGTAGAGAACTGTCCACCGTCGTAATTCAGGTAGTTGAAGGATTTGATGTAATCGACCAGCTTCCATGGCTCACCCGAGCCCATGATGGTGCAGGGGAACGACAGGGTGTGGAAGGGGACGTTATCCTTGCCCATAAACTGGACGTATTTCACATCATCCGCACCTTTGTCTGTACGCCACCAGCGTTCCCACTCACTTGCGTCTTTGCCATTGGCTTCGGCCCATTCGGCGGTGGCGGCAATATATTCGATAGGGGCGTCAAACCAGACATAGAAAACTTTGCCTTCCATACCTTCCCAGTCACAGTCACCGCGTTTAACAGGGATACCCCAATCAAGATCGCGCGTAATGCCGCGATCACGTAGGCCGTCACCGTCATGCAACCATTTTTTGGCAATGGACGTGGTCAGGATAGGCCAGCCTTTTTTACTGTCGATCCATGTATCCAACTTACCACTCATGGCGGATTGTTTCAGGTACAAATGCTTGGTTTCACGCACTTCCAGATCAGTTGAACCCGATATGGCAGAGCGCGGATTGATCAGATCGGTAGGGTTCAGCTGTTTGGTGCAGTTTTCACATTGATCGCCGCGTGCACCATCATAGCCGCAATTCGGGCATTCGCCTTCGATATAGCGGTCGGGTAAGTAACGGCCATCGGCATTCGAATAAACCTGTTTTTCGCTGACCTCTTCGATCAGCCCGTTTTCTGCAAGTTTTCCTGCAAAATGCTGGGTTAGTGCGTGGTTTTGCGCACTTGATGAGCGGCCAAAATAATCAAAAGACAGGCCAAAACCTTTTGCCAGATTGGCCTGTACATCGTGCATTTCAGCACAATATTCCGCTACATCCTGTCCTGTTTTGGCTGCGGCCAATTCGGCTGGTGTGCCATGTTCGTCGGTGGCGCAGATGAACATGACTTCATTGCCAATTGCGCGGTTGAAACGCGCGTAAACATCGGATGGCAACTGACTGCCGACAAGGTTGCCCAAGTGTTTGATGCCGTTGATATAGGGCAGGGCGGATGTGATCAGGATACGTGTCATTATAGGGCCGATATTAGGTTTCGATCCTCATGTACCCCAAGCTGTGTAAAAGGGCTAGTCGTGATTTCTGCGCCGCAACAATTTACCAATGGTGAATGTGGTTCTAGGCGTATAGCGATATATGGTTCTGTCTGAGACTGTGGGACGTACCCGCATCCGCATCACGCCGAATATGACAAGGCCGATATGTGCAATTGCAATATAGCTGAATAGCGCTGATGGCCCGTATGATTGGATCAGAACCGAGGCTATGAATGGGCTGAAAATTGCACCGATACCGTAACAGAACATCAATGATGCGTTTAGTTCCACACGCTGTTCAGGCGTGGTAAAATCGTTTGCATGGGCCATAGAGATTGAGAATATCGGATAGGTGAAAACCCCGAATATAAATGCCATTATATAAATTGTGTTCGGGTTCTGCGGATTGATAAATGCAAAACCGGAACAGATAAATATACTTCCGATGGAGACCCAGATCAAAACCCAGCGACGGTCAAATTTATCGGCTACCCAGCCTATTGGAATTTGGATCAAGGCGCCACCAATAAGCACAATTGCCAGAAATTGCCCGATCTCCAATGGGCTTAGTCCCACATCCTGCCCGTATAACGGGCCAACCATGCGAAACGAGGATGAACTGACGCCGGCAATTATCACGCCTGCCACACCCAAGGGCGATGTAATAGCGGCGCGGATCGGGTGTAAACGCGGGTGTGACGGTGCCTTTGGTTGTTCTGATGTGGTCAGGGCCAGTGGTAACAGGCTGGCGCAGGCCAGAATCGCCAAAATATTATATGAAAGATAAGCGGCGGGTTCCAAAAAACCGATCATCATCTGTGCAACCGATGAAGCACCGATATCAACAACGCGGTAAACCCCCATCACACGGCCCCGATTGTCATTGGTCAGTTTGGCTTGAAACCAAGCCTCGATTACCGTGTAGCACCCTGCGACACCCAGACCGGACAGGATACGCAAAAATACCCAGAACGGCACATCAATCCACATCGGGTGTGCTATGGCCCCAATTGTTACCACGGCGGCAAAAACCGCAAATGTACGTGCGTGCCCAACAGATCCGATCAGACGCGGAGCCCACCAACAGCCGATGAAGAAACCAAAGAAATGGGCTGATCCCAGTAGACCTATCTGCGTTTTGGAAAATCCCTCTTGTATACCTGAAAGCGCATCAAGCGGTGAAAGTGATCCTGTACTCAGCTGCATAATGGCAACGGAAAACATCAGAGCGGCAAAGGAAATGATCAGGCGCATATATGGTTCGCTTCAAAAAGTATTTGGTTCAGACTGATGCATTAGACCCTATTCGTCTAGGGCAACATGCGACCTTGGATGTCGCCTTTGTTGATAAATTGTATGATAATGGCGTGAAATTATAGTGGTACGTGCACTATTTATTGAAACTTAAGCGTTAAACGCATCCGGTTGCGCTTCATGTGCCATGTGATCCAGCACGGCATTTACAAAGCTGGCCTCGCGCCCATCAGGGAAAAACGCTTTTGCCACATCGACAAATTCTGAAATCGCTACTTTGGGCGGTGTCTTTCCGATAACAAATTCGGCCCCTGCCGCCCGAAACAAAGCGCGCAAAGTGGAATCGATGCGGTCAATCGGCCATTTGGCTACCAATGCGCGGTCGGTCATCTGGTCAATCTTTGCCTGATTTTTCACGGCTTCAAAAATGAGTGTCTCAAACAGGGTAACATTGCCGCGCACAAACTCATCCTCGTCAATTTTTTCCCCGAAACGGTGGTTTATAAACTGATCGCGTACATCATCCAGTGACGCATCACCGGCTTCCATCTGAAATAGTGCCTGCACAGCATAAAGCCGCGCGGCAGATTTCATTTGTTGTCTGTCTGGCTTCGTCATGCCGTTTTATTACCGTCTGTTTCGCTTGCGATGATGATATTCTCGGAAGCGGGTTTGAAACCTATGCCTTTTGTGGGCTTATTGAAGCGATTGTTCAGCGCAATCAAGTGCAAAGCAGCAATCGCCGCCCCACCGCCTTTGTTTTGTCCTGTGTAATCTGCGCGCACCTCGGCCTGTGTGCGGTTTTCAACCGTCAGAATACCATTGCCGATGCAAAGCCCCTCTAATCCCAACAGGGACAGGCCGCGCGAGCTGTCGTTACAGACCGTGTCATAATGCGTGGTCTCGCCGCGGATGATACAACCCAACGCGACATAGCCTTGGTACTTATTGCTGTTAGAGGCCAGACGAATGGCAATTGGAACTTCCAGAGCACCCGGCACTTCGGCCACATCATAAGTTGCACCTGTTGCACTGATTGCAGCCTTTGCACCGTCCAGAAGATTATCCGCAATATCTTTGTAATAGGGCGATATAACGATCAGCAAATGCGGAGTTTCACTATCAAAGACCGGTGTTGGCAGGCAATAGTGACTTTCAGCTTGGGCCATTGACTTAATCCTTTGTGATCGGTTGGGTGCCGACGATTTCAAGGTGATAGGCATCCAGCCCGATAAACTTGGGTAACGGGGTGTCTGTCAGCAGGATGATTTTGGTCAAGCCAAGCGTCGACATGATTTGCGCACCCAGCCCTGTATGGCGTAAAGTACGCGGATGGTGTTCTTCCTGAACCGGCAGTTTTGTGTCAAGATCGCGGAACAAAACCACGACGCCGCGTCCGACTTTTGCGATATGTTCCATTGCTGTTGATAGTTTGTCGCCATTGCCGGGGCCTATACCAAGAGCATCCTCAAAGACATTCTGGGCATGTGTACGCACCAAGACGGGTTCCAGTGTTGATATATCCCCTTTGGTTAAGACAACATGCTCGATGCCTTCGGTTTGGTCTGTGAAAACCCGCAATTGCCAGTCACCGCCGTATTGCGATGTTATCGCACGGTTGTCGGTCTCGCGCACCAGATTGTCATAGCGCAAACGGTATGCGATCAGATCGGAAATAGTGCCGATTTTCAGGTCGTGTTTCTTGGCAAAAGCAATCAGGTCAGGCAGGCGTGCCATGGTCCCGTCATCGTTCATAATCTCGCAGATCACGCCGGATGCATTCAGCCCTGCAAGCCGTGATACATCAACAGCTGCCTCGGTGTGGCCCGCACGGACCAAAACGCCACCGTCACGCGCACGCAAGGGAAACACATGACCCGGTGTCGCGATTTCCTGTGTGCGCACTTGCGGGTTGATCGCAACCGAAACTGTATGGGCGCGGTCATGGGCCGAAATGCCCGTGGTTACACCCTCGCGCGCTTCAATAGATACGGTAAACGGGGTTTCGTGCCGTGAAGAGTTGGTGCTTGTCATCATGGGCACACCAAGACGCTCGATTTGTTCTCCTGTCAGCGTTAGGCAAATCAGCCCGCGCCCGTGCGTCGCCATGAAGTTAACCGCTTTTGGCGTGGCCATTTGTGCCGGGATCACCAGATCGCCCTCGTTTTCACGATCTTCGTGG